>NZ_CP108568.1:6132500-6365000 GCF_036010485.1 Streptomyces sp. NBC_01198 | reverse complement strand
GTAGCTGATGCCCTGGTCGGAGTTGAGCCGGCGGGACACCGCCTCCTTGGCGATCATCTTGTTCACCCGGAAGTGCTTGCCGATGTCGCGCAGGAACTCGATGGCGGACAGGCCCGAGGTCCAGTCCAGGTTGTTGACCATGAGGGCCGCGTTCGGCCCTTCGAAGGACAGGTAGGGCTCGATCTGCCCTCGTACCCGCTCCACCCACTCGGCGACGACCGAGGGGTCGTTCAGCGTCCGCTCGGCGTTGGGCTTGGGGTCGCCGATCAGCCCGGTGGCCCCGCCGACCAGGCCCAGCGGGCGGTGGCCGGCCAGCTGGAGCCGGCGGATGGTGAGGATCTGGACGAGGTTGCCGAGGTGCAGGCTGGGGGCCGTGGGGTCGAAGCCGCAATAGACCGTGACGGGCCCGTCCGCGAACGCCTTGCGCAGTGCGTCCTCGTCAGTGGATACGGCGATCAGCCCGCGCCACTGCAGCTCGTCGACGATGTCCGTCACGGTTCCGTGTCTCCTCGGATATGGGTCGGCCAGGGGCCGGGCAGGGGCCGGATGTCGGTGCGTGCCCGGCTGAGGGGTGCGCACGGCGGCAGGTGTCCTGCCGGTGCGGTCGTGACGAGCCTACGCGGTCCTGGCCGCCGGTCGCGCTGCGGATTTCACCGCTTGCGCGGGGTGTGCGCGCGATAGGGGCTGACGGTGGGGTCGCCGTCGATCCAGTAGCGCCAGGGGTGGTCGGCCCCGTCGCCGCCCACTCCGGTGCGCGGCCCGGTGCGGATCGCGGCCGGGTCGGGCGGGGTGCCGGTGAGCATGCGGAACGGTCCGCCGCCGGCCGAGCAGGCGTCGGCCCCGTTGAGGTCGCGGTCGACGGACAGGGCGGTGGCGAGCCTGGCCGGTCCCTGGGCGAGGTCGGTGTCCTTGCGCGAGGAGGGGCGGTGGATGCGGGCCAGGTCGGCGCCCACGGTGATCATGCCTGCTCTGAGCAGGACCCCGCTGGGCCTGCCCTCGGGGCCGCAGACCAGGTTCAGGCAGTGCCACATGCCGTAGGTGAAGTAGACGTAGGTGTACCCGGGCGGTCCGAACATCACCGCGTTGCGGTCGGTGCGGCCTCGATAGGCGTGCGAGCCGGGGTCGTTGGGGCCGTCGTAAGCTTCGACCTCGGTCAGCCGCAGTTCGATCGGGCCGTCGTCCGTGCTGCGGACCAGGACCCGGCCGAGCAGGTCGGGGGCGATCTCCAGGACCGGTCGGTCGAAGAACGTGCGGCCCAGCGGGGTCCGCTCTGGTGCGGTGATCACGGGGCACGAGCGTAGTGGAACCAGCCGGCTGCGCTCTGCGTTCGTAGAGTTCGCCAAGATCTGTGCAGGAAACGGCAAGGGGAGGGTGTCCGGTAATGGGCTTCAAGAAGCTGATGGCGAGTCTGGGTGCGGGTGGGGCGTCGGTGGAGACCGAGCTGTTCCGGGCCGATGTGACGCCGGGCGGGGTGGTCCAGGGCGAGGTGCGGATCCAGGGCGGTTCGGTCGAGCAGCGCATCCAGGGGCTGTCGGTGGGCCTGCAGGCCAAGGTGGAGGTGGAGCGCAAGGACGCGCAGGGCAACGACGTCGAGTACCACCAGAACATCGAGTTCCACACGCAGCAGATCGGCTCGGAGTTCGTCCTGCAGCCGGGGGCGGTGCACAACGTGCCGTTCGCTCTCGACGTGCCGTGGGAGACGCCGGTGACGATGTTCCTGGGGCGGCATCTGACCGGGATGAACGTCGGGGTGACGACGGAGTTGCAGATCGCCCGGGCGGTCGACAAGGGCGACCTGGACCCGGTGAACGTGCATCCGCTGCCGGCCCAGGAGGCGCTGCTCGACGCGTTCGGGCGGCTGGGCTTCCGCTTCCACGGGGCCGACCTGGAGAAGGGGACGCTGCGTTCGACCCGGCAGCGGCTGCCGTTCTACCAGGAGATCGAGTTCCGTTCGCCGTCGCAGTATCCGGGGTTGAAGGAGGTCGAGCTGACCTTCGTCTCCGACGGGCACGAGATGGACGTCGTGATGGAGATGGACAAGAAGCCGGGACTGTTCGGCGGCGGCGACACGTACCGGTCGTTCGTCATGGGGATGCAGTCGTTCGAGCAGACCGACTGGGCGGACTACCTGCACCAGTGGCTGGCCGAGGTGGGCGCCAAGCGGAACTGGTTCTAGCCTGCCGGCCACCTGCCGCCTGGCCTGCGGGGACGGCGCGGTGCGAGGGTGCGGCGGGGATCCCGCCGGCAGGGCCTAGGCTCGGAGGCGCAGGTTTGGTTCGCGATCGAGAGGTGTCGAGGTGTCCGAGCAAGCGCGGCGACCGCTCCCCCATGACTTCCATCCGCCGGTGCCGGCGTTCACCGTGGTGAGCGACGACGTGACGGCGGGGGCGGCGCTCAAGGACGACCAGGTGTACGCGGCGGGCAACCTGTCGCCGCAGTTGCGGTGGGAGGGCTTCCCCGCGGAGACGAAGAGCTTCGCGGTCACGTGCTACGACCCCGACGCACCGACGGGCAGCGGCTTCTGGCACTGGACGCTGTTCGACATCCCGGCGTCGGTGACGGAGCTGCCCGGCGGCGCGGGTTCCGGGGACTTCCCCGGGTTGCCCGCGGGTGCGGTGCACGCCCGCAACGACTACGGGACCAGGGACTTCGGCGGCGCGGCGCCGCCGCCGGGGGACGGCCCGCACCGCTACGTCTTCACGGTCTACGCGGTGGACCAGGAGAAGCTGGGTCCTGACGCGGACGCCTCGCCCGCGGTGGTGGGCTTCAACCTGCGGTTCCACACGCTGGGCCGGGCCCAGCTGGTCGCCGAGTACGAGGTGCCGGCCGGCGGCTGACCCGTGGGCGGCCGGCTGTCCGGTCGCGCGCGGTGGTTAATGCGTTGCGCCCCGCCGCGGACCGCCGCACAGTGGTGCCTGCCCGGCTCGCCGGACGTCCCCGGTCATGCGCCCGGGTGGCGCGGCGGACACCGGGCCGGCCTGCACCGCAGTGGCGGGGGCGGCGGGGCGTTCGCGCTGGGCGGTACCACGCGCCCCCCGCTGCCTGCCGGATCCCGGTCTGGGGACCGGGGGTCCGCGCCGGCCGGCGCGCTCCGGACGCCGGGACGTTCATCACGTCCGGCGTCCGGGGCGCGGGCTTTCCGTCGCGACGCCGGCCGCCCGCCGGCACCCGCTTTCCCGCTGCTCTTTCCCGTCTGCTCCACCCCCCGTCACCTGCTGTCCGCCGGGGGGAAATTGCGTTGTCCGCGAGTGAACGCACGGGCACAGTGGAGCCACTTCGCCAGGGGGCGGAGCGGACCCGGGAGGTGGGCGGGATGCGTGACACGCTGGTGCTGAATGCGAGCTTCGAGCCGCTGTCGACGGTGTCGCTGCGGCGTGCGGTGGTCCTGGTGATGCAGGACAAGGCCGTCGTGGAGCAGGCGCATCCGGGGCTGCGCATCCGTGCCGCCGACGTGGACGTACCGCTTCCGCAGGTGATCAGGCTGTGCCGTTACGTGCGGGTGCCGTTCCGACAACGGGCACCGTGGTCGCGGCGGGGGGTGCTGGTACGTGACAGGCACCGGTGCGCGTACTGCGGGCGGCGGGCCACCACGGTGGACCACGTGCAGCCGCGGTCCCGCGGTGGCGGTGACACCTGGCTGAACACGGTGGCGGCGTGCGCTGAGGACAACCAGCGCAAGGCGGACCGTACGCCGGAGCAGGCCGGGATGCGGCTGCTGGCGCAGCCGTTCGAGCCGACGCCGGCGGACGCGCTGCTGCTGGCGCTGGGTGTGAAGGAGCGGGCCGGGCTGCCGGAGTGGCTGGCGCGGCCGGCCTGAGGGTGGACGTCAGGTGACGGCGTGACGCGGCCGGGCCCTGTCGGGTGACGGGGCCGGCCCTTCCGCGCGCCGGGGCCGTCGGGTGCGGTCAGTCGAGGACGAGCTGCACGATGGCGGCGATGCCGACCACGACGATCAGGGCGCGCAGCGCGGTGGGCGGCAGCCGGCGGCCGACGCGGGCGCCGATGAGCCCGCCGATGGTCGCGCCGACCGCGATGAGGCCGACGGCGGCCCAGTCCATGTGGGCGACGATGATGAAGAAGACCGCGGCGATGCCGTTGACCATGGCGGCCAGTACGTTCTTCAGGCCGTTGACGCGTTGCAGCGTCTCGTCGAGCAGCAGGCCCATCAGGGACAGGTACAGCACGCCCTGGGCGGCGCCGAAGTAGCCGCCGTAGACGCTCGCCAGGAACATCCCGGCGATCAGCAGCGGTCCGCCGTGGGCGGAGGCGTCGGTGCCGAGGCGTTCGCGGCGGGCCTGGACGGCGCGGGCGAGCCGGGGTTGCAGGACGACCAGGACCAGGGCGGCGGCGATCAGGACCGGCACGATGGCGTGGAAGGCCTGCGAGGGCAGGGTGACCAGGAGTACGGCCCCGGTGGCGCCGCCGAGCAGGCCGACGGCGCCGAGCCGGATCAGCCGGTCGCGCTGGCCGCTGAGTTCGCGCCGGTAGCCGATCGCGCCGGTGATGGATCCGGGGACCAGGCCGAGGGCGTTGGAGACGTTGGCGGTCACCGGTGACAGGCCGACCGCGAGCAGCACCGGGAAGGTCAGCAGGGTGCCGGAGCCGACGATGGTGTTGATGGTGCCGGCCCCGACTCCCGCGGCGAGGACGGCCAGTGCTTCTGCTGGGGACATCTGCGCTCTCCATGATCGGTGCGCATCCTCCCCGCCGGTCGGGTCGAGGGGTGCGCTGTGATCATGTCACAGCGGGTGTGGCCGCCGGTGCGGTGTCTCAGTCCTTGTCGAAGGGTGCCGCCTCGCGGCGCGGGGCCGCTTCCCGGCGGGGTGCGGGTGCGGTCGCGCCGCCACCGCCGCCGTTGCCGGAGACGCCGGGCAGGTTGACCATGCCGCCGAGGCCCTTGAGGGCGTCGTTGAGTTCGCTGGGGATGATCCAGAGCTTGTTGGAGTCGCCTTCCGCGATCTTCGGCAGCATCTGCAGGTACTGGTAGGCGAGCAGCTTCTGGTCCGGGTCGCCGGCGTGGATGGACTCGAAGACCGTGCGGATCGCCTGCGCCTCGCCCTCGGCGCGCAGCGCGGCGGCCTTGGCGTCACCTTCCGCGCGCAGGATCGAGGACTGCTTCTCGCCTTCTGCGGTGAGGATCTGGGACTGCCTGATGCCCTCGGCGGTGAGGATCGCGGCGCGCTTGTCGCGGTCTGCGCGCATCTGCTTCTCCATCGAGTCCTGGATGGAGGTGGGCGGTTCGATCGCCTTGAGCTCGACGCGGTTGACGCGGATGCCCCATTTGCCGGTGGCCTCGTCCAGGACGCCGCGCAGCGCGGCGTTGATCTCCTCGCGGGAGGTCAGGGTGCGTTCCAGGTCCATGCCGCCGATGATGTTGCGCAGGGTGGTGACGGTCAGCTGCTCGATGGCCTGGATGTAGCTGGCCACCTCGTAGGTCGCGGCCCGCGCGTCGGTCACCTGGTAGTAGATGACGGTGTCGATGTTGACCACCAGGTTGTCCTGGGTGATCACCGGCTGCGGCGGGAAGGGCACCACCTGTTCGCGCAGGTCGATGCGGTTGCGGATGGTGTCGATGAAGGGCACCACGATGTTCAGGCCCGCGCTGAGGGTGCGGGTGTAGCGGCCGAAGCGCTCGACGATGGCGGCGCTGGCCTGTGGGATGACCTGGACCGTCTTGATCAGCGCGATGAAGACGAGCACCACCAGGATGATCAGGACGATGATGATGGGCTGCATGTCCACTCCCCGCGCCGGTTGCCTGCGGAAATACGGTGTACTCCGACATGATCGATCTTGGCAGAGCTGCCGCCTGCCGCGGGCGGGGTTCGGCGAATTCCCGGCCCGGGAAGGGGTGTTCTGCCGTCACATCACGACGGCGGTCGCTCCGTCGATCTCCACGACGTCCACCTGCTGGCCGGGGTCGAAGACCCGGCCCTGTTCCAGCGCGCGTGCGGACCAGATCTCGCCGGCCAGTTTGATCCGGCCGTCCGATCCGCTGTCGACCCGTTGGAGCACGACGGCCTGCCGGCCCCGGAGGGCGTCGATGCCGCTGCGCTGTCCCGCGTGCTGCCGGTTCCGGTAGGCCAGCGGCCGTACGAAGACCAGCAGCGCGACGGACACCACCACGAAGGCGATGACCTGCGAGACGATTCCGCCGCCCAGTCCCGCGGCGGCGGCGCCCGCCACCGCGCCGACGGCGAACATCCCGAACTCGGGCATTGTCGTGATCACCAGCGGGATGCCCAGCCCCACTGCGGCTATCAGCCACCACACCCATGCGTCCACAGGCCCAATCGTAGGGGTGTGCATGGCAGTTGCGGCAGTACGCACGGGCGTAAAGGTCGAAAGAGCCGGGCGGCGCCGGGCTCCGGGGGGTCAGGACAGCGGGAGTCCGGCGGCGGTGTAGCGGTCGCCGCGCCGCTCGACGACCAGCGGGAGGCCGAAGCACAGCGACAGGTTGCGGGAGGTCAGTTCCGACTCGATCGGCCCGGCGGCGACCAGCTTGCCCTGGCGGATCATCAGCACGTGGGTGAAGCCGGGGGCGATCTCCTCGACGTGGTGGGTGACCATGATCATGGAGGGCGCGATCGGGTCGCGGGCCAGCCGGCCGAGACGGCGTACCAGGTCCTCCCGGCCGCCGAGGTCGAGGCCGGCCGCGGGCTCGTCCAGCAGCAGCAGCTCGGGGTCGGACATCATGGCGCGGGCGATCAGGGTGCGCTTGCGCTCGCCCTCGGACAGGGTGCCGAACCTGCGGTCGAGGAACTCGTTCATGCCGAGCCGGTCGAGGAAGGCGCGGGCGCGGTCCTCGTCGACCTGCTCGTAGCCCTCGTGCCAGGTGGCGGTCATGCCGTAGGCGGCGGTGAGCACCGTCTCCAGGACGGTCTGCCTGCGGGGCATCTTCTCGGCCATCGCGGCGCCCGCCATGCCGATGCGGGGGCGCAGTTCGAAGACGTCGACACCGCCGAGCTTGTCGCCGAGGATCGAGACGGTGCCCGAGCTGGGGAAGAGGTAGCTGGAGGCGACGTTGAGCAGGGTGGTCTTGCCGGCGCCGTTCGGGCCGAGGATGACCCAGCGCTCACCTTCGGCGACCGACCACGAGACGTGGTCCACCAGAGCCCGTCCGTCGCGGACCACGGATACGTCCACCAGCTCCAGTACATCGCTCATGAGCGCGTTGTCTCCCATTGCAGTCTCGTCTGTCCGGCGGCGCCTGGGACGGCACGTACCCGGAAGGATCCCCTGGGGAAAACTTACGCCACCGCGCGACGGGTCCAGTCCATAGGCTGGGGGCATGCTTGATGAACCTCGTTCAGGGCGGCTGACCGCGTGGGGAAATGCCCTGCTTGCCGGACTTGCCGCCCCCGATGACGTCGCGCAGCGGATCGTGGGCGGCGACGCCGTGCACCGGATCACGGCACTGCCCGGGGAGAACGGGCCGGTCGGACTGACCCTGGGCCTCGGCAGGCTCCGAGCTCTCGGGGTGACCGGGCTGCGGCTGGCGCTGCCGGTCGCCGGGCACCCGCTTGGCCTGAGCGGGCCGCCGGACTTCAACGACCTCGCGCTGGAGGCGGGCGAGGCGGTGCTGACCGCCGGGGCGCTGCCGCTCGGCCTGGTGCCCGAGGTCGCGGAGGCCGGTCCGGCCGGCGATGTGCACGTGGAGGTGGAGTGGCGCTGCCGGCCGGTGCGGAACGCGCCGCCGGCCGACGTGCCCTCGCTGGGCGAGGCCGAGCGCGAGCTGGCCGAGGCGCTGCGGGACGCGACGGCGGCGCTGGCCGCGCTGGACGTGGCGGGCTCGGGCGGCCCCGCCGCGCACGCGGCCCTGGACGCCTACCGGGCGCGGGCGGCAAAGGGCCGGGAGGTGCTCGCGCCGGGGTATCCGCCGCGGGCGGTGCGGGTGCTCGAGCTGGCGCAGCGGGTCGCGGCGCTGGTGGAGATCGCCGGCGACGGGCACGGCGCCGCGGTCAGCGCCTCGCAGATCGCGGCCCGGGCCGAGCTGCTGCGCCCGGTGGAGCGCACCGCCCGCCGCGCGCAGGTCGCCGCGTACAACGCGTATGTGGAGGAGGCGGAGCGGCGCCGGCCGTGACCGCACGGGGGGCCGGCGGGTGGCGCCGGCCGTGACCGCGCGGGAAGGCCGGCGGGTGGCGCCGGGCACCGGCGCGTGCTCCTGGGGGCGCGCGGGTCAGCCGGCGCCGTTGCGTACCGCCCACAGGGCGGCCTGGGTGCGGTCGGCGAGGTCGAGCTTCATGAGGATGTTCGACACGTGCGTCTTCACCGTCTTCTCCGACAGCACGAGCGCCCGGGCGATCTCCCGGTTGGAGCGGCCGTCGGCGATCAGCGTGAGCACCTCGCGCTCGCGCTCGGTCAGCGCGTTGCCCCGGCCGTGACCGGAGCCGCCGGGCTGGTCCTGGGAGAGCAGCGCGCCGGCAACCTCGGGCTGCAGCAGGACGTGTCCTGCGTGCACCGAGCGGATGGCGTCGGCGAGCGCGACCGGGTCGACGTCCTTGTAGACGTATCCGGCGGCGCCGGCCCGCAGCGCGGGCACCACGGTGCGCTGCTCGGTGAAGCTGGTGACGATCAGCACCCGGGCGGCGTTCTGCGCGTCGCGCAGCTGCCGCAGCGCCTCGATGCCGTCGGTGCCCGGCATCTTGACGTCCATGAGGATGACGTCGGGCCGCAGCTCCTCGGCGCGGGCCACACCCTCCTGGCCGTCGGCCGCCTCGCCGACCACCTCGATGTCGCCCTGGACCTCCAGGAAGGTGCGCAGGCCGCGGCGTACGACCTGGTGGTCGTCCACCAGCAGCACGCGGATCACCTTGTCAGCCACCGGGCACCTCCAGTTCGATCACGGTGCCCTTGCCGGGCGCCGATTGCACGGTGAGTGTGCCGCCGACGCCGCCGGCCCGGTCCCGCATCGAGACCAGGCCGAGGTGCCGGCCGGCGCGGCGGACGGAGCCGGGGTCGAAGCCCCTGCCGTCGTCGCTGATCCGCAGCCTCGCGCCCTTGCCGCGGCCTTCGAGGGTGATGGTGACGGCGGAGGCGTGGGCGTGCCGCAGCGCGTTGTGCATGGCCTCCTGGGCGACCCGCAGCAGGGCCTCCTCCTGGGAGGCGGGCAGGGCGCGGACGTCGCGGGCCCGGAAGGTGACGCCGGCGGAGTGGACCCGGTCGAGGACCTCGGCCTGGGTGCGCAGCGTCGCGACCAGGCCGTCGTCGTCGAGGGCGGCGGGGCGCAGCTCCACCACGACGGCCCGCAGCTCGTCCGCGGCCTCCGCCGCGAGCCCGGCGACCTCCCGCAGCTGGCCCTTGGCACGGGCCGGGTCGGTGTCGATCAGCGCGGCCGCGGCCTGCGCGGTCAGCCGCAGCGAGAACAGCTTCTGGGAGACCGCGTCGTGCAGCTCGTGGGCGATCCTGGCCCGCTCCCCCGCCAGCGTCAGCTCGCGGCTGCGCTCGTAGAGCCGGGCGTTGGTCAGCGCGATGGCCGCGTGGTCGGCGAGGATGCGCAGCAGGTCCTCGTCGTCCTGGGTGAAGCCGTGGCTGCCCGCTTCCGGGCGGGTCGGGCAGATCTTGTTGGCCAGGAAGAGGGCGCCGAGGATGTCCTCGCCGTCCATCACCGGCATGCCGATGAAGTCCTTCATCAGCGGGTGGCGGCGCGGCCAGCCGGCGAAGCTCGGGAAGTCGCGGACGTCGTCCAGGCGCTGCGGGGTGGCCTCGTGCAGCATCGCGGCGAGGATGCCGTGCTGCCGGGGCAGCGGGCCGATGGCCTTCCACTCCTCGTCGCTGACGCCGTCCACCACGAACTGCGCGAAGCCGCCGTGGTCGTCGGGCACGCCAAGGGCCGCGTATTCGGCGGCCAGCAGTTCGCGGGCGGAGCCGACGATGGTCTGCAGGACCTCGCGTACTTCGAGCCGGCGGTTCATCGCCAGGACCGCGGCGCTGACCGCTTCGATTCCGCCTCTGGGGGGCCTGCTGGGCATGCCTCCACCGTACCGGCGCGGGGCCGCCGCGCGGATGCGCCGCAAGGCCGAGCGGCCCTGGGTACGCCGACCTACGCCCTTGTGACCGCGGCGGGTAGGGCGGCCGGCCGAGGCGGGCGGCGCGGCGGCGTTCCTACGGTGGGGCCAGCGGGGGCCGGGCAGCCGGCCGGCCGCTCCGGGGCGCCGGGCGGCGCTCACGGCGACCATCGACGACGAGGGCGGGGATCATGCCGGTAGCGGTCATCACGGGGGCATCGAGGGGGCTGGGCCGGGCGCTGGCCGCGGAGCTGGCGGGCCGCGGCTGGCGGCTGGTGCTCGACGGGCGGGACGGGGCGGCGCTGCGGTCGGCGGCGGCGGGTCTGGAGCGTACGGCGGCGGAGTCCGCAGGCGGCGGGCACGAAGGGGGCGGGCACGAAGGGGGCGGCGGGAGTACGGCGGTGGTGCGGGCGGTGCCCGGCGATGTCACCGACCCGGCGCACCGGGCGGCGCTGGTGGCGGCGGCGCGCGAGCTGGGCGGGGTGGACCTGCTGGTCAACAACGCCAGCGCGCTGGGCGCCGAGCCGCTGGTGCCACTGGCCGAGCTGCCGGTGGCGGGGCTGCGCGCGGCCTTGGAGGTGAACGTGACAGCGCCGCTGGCGCTGGTGCAGGCGGCGCTCCCGGAGCTGCGGGCGGCCGGCGGCAGCGTGCTGAACGTCAGCTCGGACGCGGCGGTGGAGGCGTACCCCGGCTGGGGCGGTTACGGGGCGAGCAAGGCCGCGCTCGACCACCTGTCGGCGGTGCTCGCGGTGGAGGAACCGGGGCTGCGGGTGTGGTGGGTGGACCCGGGCGACCTGCGGACCGCGCTGTACGCGGCGGCGGTGCCCGACGACCCGGACTTCGCCGCGCGCCCGCTGCCCGAGGAGGTGGCGCCGGTCCTGCTGCGGCCGCTGGACGAGGGGGCGGCCAGCGGCCGCTACACGGCCTCGGGACTGGCGGGTGGGCGGTGAACGCGATGAGCCGGAACGCAGACCCCTATATAAGGGGAATAGGAGTCATGGCGGACACCGGGCATGCTTCGGACAT
Organism: Streptomyces sp. NBC_01198; assembly: GCF_036010485.1. Lineage (NCBI taxonomy): Bacteria > Bacillati > Actinomycetota > Actinomycetes > Kitasatosporales > Streptomycetaceae > Streptomyces > Streptomyces sp. NBC_01198. The sequence continues at coordinate 6,353,967 of NZ_CP108568.1, read as the reverse complement.
TCTGCGCGACTTCCGGGTGCCGCCGGAGTCGCTGGCGACGGCGCCTCCGGCCCGGAGGGACGGGGTGCGGCTGCTGGTCGGCCGGCAGGGCAGCGGCGAGGTCGGGCACCACGCCTTCCGCGAGCTGCCCGGGCTGCTGCGGGCCGGCGACGTGCTGGTGGTGAACACCTCACGGACGCTGCCCGCCGCGCTGGACGGGCAGCTGGGCGGTGAGCCGGTGGTGGTGCACTTCTCCACCCGGCGGGGCGACGGGCGCTGGGTGGTGGAGGTCCGCGACCCCGACGGCCGGGGCTCCACGGTCCGCAGGGCGGGCGGGCCGGCGGGGGCGGTTGTGCGGCTGTCCGGCGGGGAGCAGCTGGTGCTCGACGAGCCGCTGGACCCGTGCGGCGACCGGTTGTGGGTGGCGTCGCCGTCGATGGCCGACCCGGTGCGCCATCTGCAGCGGCACGGGCGGCCGATCCGCTACGCCTACACCGAGCGCGACCAGCCGCTCGCCGCCCATCAGACGGTCTTCGCCACGGCGTCGCCCGACGGCCTGGGCTCGGCGGAGATGCCGAGCGCGGGCCGGCCCTTCACCGCCGCGCTGGTGACCGAACTGGTCTGCCGCGGGGTGCAGATCGCCCCGATCGTGCTGCACACCGGCGTCGCCTCGGCGGAGGCGTACGAGCCGCCCTACGCCGAGCCCTACACGGTGCCGGCCGCGACGGCTTGGCAGGTCAACGCGGCGCGGGCGGCCGGCGGCCGGGTGATCGCGGTGGGCACCACCGCGGTGCGCGCGCTGGAGACGGCGGCGGACCGGCGCGGGGTGGTGCGCCCGGCGCGGGGCTGGACGGAACTGGTGATCACCCCGGAGCGCGGGGTGCGCGCGGTCGACGGGTTGCTGACCGGGCTGCACGAGCCGGAGGCCTCGCATCTGCTGATGCTGCGGGCGGTGTCCGGCGACGAGTTGCTGGAGCGGGTCTACGCCGAGGCGCTGGGGCACGGATACCGCTGGCACGAATTCGGCGACGTCAATCTGCTGCTTCCATAAAGGTCACATAAAGCACCCCCCCGGTCACCGCAAGCGACCGGGGGGTCGCTGTCGTGTGAGGTGACCTATAGGACGTACGTCACATACTAAGCCGCCTAGTGGAATACCGGGACCGGAAAGGCGCCCGCCGATAAGGGAAATCGATCCCCGGCGGCCGGCCGTCTACGAATTCGATTCGTAGCGAGGTTCATTGACCCCCGTTTTGCGAGCCCCTAAGAATTCTCAGGTCCGCAACCGGAAGAGGTCCATTCCATGCAGCTCCCCACGATCCCGAAGATCGGCCGACTGTCCAAGAAACACAAGATCACGGCGGCCGGTGCCGCCGCCGCGGCTGCTGTTGTCCTGGCCGTCACCGGTCTCCAGGCGACCGGTGGTTCGGCTGAAGCCAAGGGCGACCCGACCGGGTTCTCGGTGGAATCCGGCCAGCAGGTCAAGAGCCTTGACGCCCAGGCGGGTCTGGCCTCGCAGCAGGCCATCAAGGACGACGCGGCGGCCAAGAAGAAGGCCGCAGCCGACGCCGCCGCCAAGCAGCAGGCCGCCGCCGACGCGGCGGCGAAGAAGAAGGCGGCGGCCGCCCACGCGGCCGCCGAGAAGAAGGCCGCGGCGGCCGCAGCCGAGAAGAAGAGGGCCGCCGCGAGGACCGCCGCCAGGGCCGCCGAGCGCGCCAAGGCCAGGCAGGCCGCGACCCGTTCCGTCCAGCGCCCCGCGCTCAAGGTCACCGCGAAGACCGTCGCGGTGAAGAAGGCGGCCGTCAAGGTCGCCGCGCCCGCCAAGGTGACCTACCCGGACAACCTCGACGGCTGGATCCGCGAGGCGCGTTCCGTGCTGGCCGCGCACAACATCCCGGTGCCGACCTACAACGGCATTTACCGGAACATCATCCGGGAGTCCTCCGGCAACCCCAACGCGATCAACCTGTGGGACATCAACGCCCAGAACGGCATTCCCTCCAAGGGCCTGCTGCAGACGATCGACCCGACCTTCAACGCGTACCACGTGTCGGGTACTTCGTGGAACATCTACGACCCGGTCGCGAATATCGCCGCCGCCTGCAACTACGCCTGGCACGTCTACGGCGGAATGGACAACGTCAACTCGGCGTACTGATCCGGCGCCTGCAAAAGGGCGGTGGGACCGAGGAGTCCCACCGCCCTTTCGCATACCGGCTCTTGCCGATAGCTTCCGCTACTTCCGCATGACCTCGGGCTCGTGCCGGCGCAGCAGGCGGGCGACGGCGACACCGCACACCACGGCCATCGCCAGCAGCACGACGACGTCCAGCGTCCAGGTGCCGGCGCTGTGCACCCACAGCGCGTCATGGGTCCTGCGGGTGGTGTCCCACGGCAGCAGCGTGTTGAGGTCGGCGGTGGAGCCGGCCGCGGCGACCGCCCAGCGGGCCGGCATCAGCCAGGCCACCTGCTCCATACCGGGTTTGCCGTAGAGCTGGAAGAGCACCCCGGTGAAGACGATCTGCACGATGGCGAACATCACCAGCAGCGGCATGGTCTTCTCCGCGGTCTTCACCAGCGCCGAGATGATCAGGCCGACCATCATCGAGGTGAAGCCGAACGCCATGATGACCAGGGTCATCTCCACCGCCGGCTGGCTGTGCAGGATGACGCCCTCGTCGGGCATCTTGCTGCGCGGCGCGAAGCCGATCCCGCAGATGATGGCGCCCTGCAGCGCGGTGATCAGCCCGAGCACGATGACCTTGGACATCAGATACGCCGAGCGCGACAGTCCGACCGCGCGCTCGCGCTCGTAGATGACCCGCTCCTTGATCAGCTCGCGGACGGAGTTCGCCGCGCCCGCGAAGCACGCGCCGACCGCGATGATCATCAAGATGGTGCCGGCGTCCCGGTTCGCGCGCAGCGACTTCTCCGGCCCGTAGCCGAGTCCGTTGCTCGCCGGGATCAGCACGCTGACGATGCCGAGCACGGTGGGCAGGATCAGCATCAGGCCGATGAAGCCCCGGTCTGAGGCGATCACCGACAGGTAGCGGCGGACCAGTGTCCACAACTGCGGGCCCCAGGCCTGCGGTTTGGGCGGCTTGGCCACCTGGTGCGGGATGTAGGGCGCGGCCTGCGGCGCCACGGCGTCGAGGTCCGCGGCATAGGTCTGGTAGTGCTGCGAGCCGCGCCAGCGGCCCATCCAGTCGTAGTCGCGGTAGGTCTCGAACGCCGAGAAGACATCCGCCCAGTTGTCGTAGCCGAAGAAGTTCAGCGCCTCGTCCGGCGGCCCGAAGTAGGCGACGGCGCCGCCCGGCGCCATCACCAGCAGCTTGTCGCACAGGGCCAGTTCGGCCACCGAGTGGGTGACCACCAGGACGGTGCGGCCGTCGTCGGCCAGGCCGCGCAGCAGCTTCATCACATCGCGGTCCATGCCCGGGTCCAGGCCCGAGGTGGGCTCGTCCAGGAAGATCAGCGACGGCTTGGTGAGCAGTTCGAGCGCCACCGAGACCCGCTTGCGCTGGCCGCCGGACAACGAGGTGATGCGCTTGTCGGCGTGGATGTCGAGCTTGAGCTCGCGCAGCACCTCGTCGATGCGGGCCTCGCGCTCGGCGGTGGCGGTGTCGCCGGGGAAGCGGAGCTTGGCCGCGTACCGCAGCGCGGTCTTGACCTGGAGCTCCTTGTGCAGGATGTCGTCCTGCGGCACCAGGCCGATGCGCTGGCGCAGTTCGGCGAACTGCTTGTAGAGGTTGCGGTTGTCGTACAGCACCTCGCCCTGGTCGGCGGGCCGGTAGCCGGTCAGCGCGCGCAGCAGTGTCGACTTGCCGGATCCCGAAGGGCCGATCACGCCGATCAGCGACTTCTCCGGCACCCCGAAGGAGACATCCCTGAGGATCGTCTTGGTGGTCCTGCCGTGCGGCACGGTCACCGACAGCCGGCGGGCCGAGAACGACACCGCGCCGGTGTCGACGAACTCCTCCAGCCGGTCGCCGACCAGCCGGAAGGTGCTGTGGCCGACGCCGACGATGTCGTTCGGGCCGAGCAGGTGGCGCTGGATGGGCTGGCCGTTGACATATGTGCCGTTGTGGCTGCCGAGGTCGACGATCTCGTAGCGGCCGTCCGGGTGCGCGCGGAACTCCGCGTGGTGGCGGGAGACCTGGAGGTCGATGACGACCAGCTCGTTCTCCAGCGCGCGGCCGATCCGCATGACCCGGCCCGTCGCGAGCTGGTGGAAGGTCGTCGGGCTGCGGTCGCCCTGCCCGGGCGCCGCGCCGCTCGCGGGCGGCTGCTGCGGTACGCCCTGCGGCGCCGGCGGCTGCTGGTACGGCGGTACGGCCTGCGGCTGGGCCTGCTGTACCTGCTGGGCGTGCGGCGGTATGTACGGCGGCGGGACCGGCCCGGCCTGCGGCGGTGTCTGTGCCGGTATCCGCGGCGGTATCTGTGCCGGCGGCGCCTGCTGGTGGAGCTGCTGCGGCTGCCCCGCCTGCGCGCCCTGCACTCCGTAGGCCTCGCCGCCGGCCGCCGCGACCGGCGTGCCGCCGGTGAAGCTGAGCTGCGGGCCGTTGGTGGCGTTGCCCAGGCTGACCGTGGCGCCGGGACCGACCTCGGTCTGCTGGACGCGCTGACCGTGGACGAAGGTGCCGTTGGTGCTGCCCTGGTCCTCGATCACCCAACCGCGGTCGCCACGGCGGATGGTGGCGTGCCGCCACGAGACCCGGGGGTCGTCGCAGACGAGGTCGGCCTGCGGGTCGCGCCCGAGGCTGTAGGACCGGGAGGCGTCGAGCGTCCAGGTTCGGCCGTTCAATTCGAGTACGAGTTCAGGCACCCCAAGCCCCATGTGTTGTCCCCCGTGATGTCCCCCATGAAGGGGAGTCTAGGGATAGCGAACATCGGGAGGAACTATCGCAGGCCCCGGTCTCGTAACAGAAAGCGCCCTCGCGAACGCGCTCCGGGTCCCCCCGCCTGCGGATTGTCCGGCACGCGGGACGGTTGGGCATCGGCGGCGGCCGGGCGGATACCGTGGAGGGACCATGAACGACGCCTCGCAAGCCGCGCCTGTCGCCGCCGTTCCCGCAGCGGACGTGCCGACCCTCCTGGTCAAGATCTACGGCAAGGACCGCCCCGGCATCACCGCCGGGCTGTTCGACACGCTCGCCGCCTACGGCGTGCACGTGGTGGACATCGAACAGGTGGTGACCCGCGGCCGGATCGTGCTGTGCGCGCTGGTGACCGCGCCCGCGCCGGGCACCGGCACCGAGGGCGACCTGCGGGCCACCGTGCACAGCTGGGCCGAGAGCCTGCGGATGCAGGCCGAGATCATCTCCGGGATCGGCGACAACCGGCCGCGCGGCGAGGGGCGTTCGCATGTCACGGTGCTCGGCAGCCCGCTGACCGCCGAGTCGACGGCGGCCATAACAGCGGTGATCACCGGCGTCGGCGGCAACATCGACCGGATCTTCCGGCTGGCGAAGTATCCGGTCACGGCGGTGGAGTTCGCGGTGTCCGGCGCCGAGCCGACGGCGCTGCGCTCGGCGCTCGCGGTGGAGGCGGCGGCCCGCGGGGTCGATGTCGCGGTGGTGCCGTCCGGGCTGCAGCGCAGGGCGCAGCGGCTGGTGGTGATGGACGTCGACTCCACCGTCATCCAGGACGAGGTGATCGAGCTGTTCGCCGCGCACGCCGGCTGCGAGGCGGAGGTCGCCGAGGTCACCGCCGCCGCGATGCGCGGCGAGCTGGACTTCGAGCAGTCGCTGCACGCCCGGGTGGCGCTGCTGGCCGGCCTCGACGTGTCGGTGGTGGACAAGGTGCGCGCCGAGGTGCGGCTGACCCCGGGCGCCCGCACCCTGATCCGCACCCTCAAGCGGCTCGGCTACCAGGTCGGCGTGGTCTCCGGCGGCTTCACCCAGGTCACCGACGACCTCAGGGACCGTCTCGGCCTGGACTTCGCCGCCGCGAACACACTTGAGGTGGCCGACGGGCGGCTGACCGGCCGGGTGGTCGGGCCGATCGTGGACCGGCCGGGCAAGGCCAGGCTGCTGCGCGCCTTCGCCGAGCAGGCCGGGGTGCCGCTGAGCCAGACCGTGGCGATCGGCGACGGCGCCAACGACCTGGACATGCTCAACGCGGCGGGTCTGGGGGTCGCCTTCAACGCCAAGCCGGTGGTGCGCCAGGCGGCCGACACGGCGGTGAACGTGCCCTTCCTCGACACCGTGCTGTATCTGCTGGGCATCACCCGCGAGGAGATCGAGGCGGCGGACGAGGTCGACGGCGACGAGACGTACTGACCCGAGGCAGCCCCCTCGCGCGCGGTCACGAATCGTGCGGAGTCACGAATTGCAGGGGGGTCAGGCCTCGTGCGGGGTCCAGAACGCGGTCAGCCGGGCGACGCCGTGCTCGACGGACTTCCACGAGCCGGTGAAGGTGAGCACCGCGAACGCCGCGGTGGGGAAGCCGCCGGACTTCATCCGGGCCAGCGCGTCGCTGTCCGCACTGCCCGTGAGGGCTTCGGCGAGGGCGTGCATCCCGGGGTTGTGCGCGACCACCAGCTGCGAGCCGACCTCGTCGGAGGTCTCGCTCAGCAGCGTGATCAGCTGGCCGAGGCTCGCGTCGTAGAGCCGCTCCTCGTAGACGGTACGGGGCCGGTGCGGCAGTTCGTGCGCGGCGAGCTTCCAGGTCTCGCGGGTGCGGACGGACGTGGAGCACAGCACCAGGTCGGGGGCGATGCCGTCGTCGGCGAGGCGGCGGCCGGCCATCGGTGCGTCCAGCCGGCCGCGGTCGGCCAGTGGCCGCTCGTGGTCGGGGACGGCCGGCCAGTCGGCCTTGGCGTGCCGGAGCAGGACGATGGTGCGGGGCGAATCGACGGTCATGCCTTTCAGCTTTCCAGAAAACCCGCAGTCAGGCGCGGGATGGCCGTGATCACCGGCCCTCCCGGGCCTTCACCGGGCACGCCCGCGAAGCCCGTCACGCTGCGTGTCCGCCCCGGTGTACCGCTGGCGCGCCGGGATGGTCACAGGATGTGACGGAGGACGTCGGGCAGCGCGGTGACGAGCCGGGACAGCACGTCACCGGTGGGCGCCGCGGTGGACGCGTCGGCGCTGCCGCCGCTGATCAGCGCGAGCAGCGCGGCGAAGGCGAGCGCGGGCAGCGCCACCGCCCACCACGGCAGCCGGGTCTGCACCCCGTCGGCCCGGCGCGCGGCAGGGGTCTGGGCGCCGATCCCGGCCTGCCGGGCCTGCAGGTGGGGGGACTGTGTGGTCACGCTGACCGCCTCCGTGGTGAACCGTCGAAGTGCCGTTGTCCGGCTGCACCTCGACGCTACGGGGGCGCGGCGGGCCGCCCCATCCGGCCGTCCACCCAGTTGACCCTGACCCTGACCCCCTAGGGATGGTGGGGTTGTCCCCACCCCCCGGGTCGGGGTCGGCGGTACGGGCGCTGACGGCCGGTCAGCTCACCGGCACGGCGGCCGGCTCACGGCGGGCCGCCGGATCGCGGTCATCCCATGCGTGCGGCGATGATGGCGACCACCGCGACGATCGCGGGCACCCCCATCATCAGGCCGAAAAGGGTCAGCAGCTTGCGCTGCGGCTGCGGGGGATTCGGTTCGAGTACGGGCATGCGTCCAGTCTGGCACCGGTGCCGCCGCGGACCGCGCCGGGGGTCACAGTTCGTCCTCGATGTGCCGGTTGCGGCCGGCCAGCACCCCGCACAGCACCTGCGGGACGACCAGCGCGATCATCAGGGCGATCGGCAGGCCCCAGCCGCCTGAGGACTGGTTGAGCGCGCCGACCAGGATCGGCCCGGGGATCGAGATCAGGTAGCCGGTGCTCTGCGCGAAGGCCGACAGGCGGACGACGCCGGCGCCGGTCCGCGAGCGCATCCCGATCATCGTCAGCACCAGCGGGAAGGCGCAGTTCGCCACGCCCAGCAGCAGCGCCCACACCCACGGGGCGGCGGCGGGCGCGGCCCACAGGCCGGCGAAGCCGGCCACCTGGAAGAGCCCGAGCACCACCACGATCGGGCCCTGCGAGCGCATCCTGGCCGCCAGTTGCGGCATCGCGAGGGACAGCGGCACGCCCATCACCATGGTGACCGCCAGCAGCAGGCCCGCCTGGTCGGCCGATATCCCGGCGTCCCGGAAGATCTGCGGCATCCAGCCCATGGTGACGTAGGCGGCGGTGCTCTGGAGCCCGAAGAAGGCGGCCATCATCCAGGCGGTACGGCTGCGGGTGATCCGCCCGTGCTCGCCGCTTCCTGCGCCAGCGGCCGCTGCCGGGGCGGCGGCCGTGCGGGGCGCGGCGGACCGGTCCCGTACCAGCGGCAGCCAGACCAGTGCGGCCAGCGCGGCGGGCAGCGCCCAGACGCCCAGGCCGAGCCGCCAGCCGTGGCCCATGGCGTCGGTCAGCGGCACCGACACCGCGGCGGCCAGCGCGGTGCCCAGCGACAGCGCCATCGAGTAGACACCGGTGACGGTGCCCATTCGGTGCGGGAAGTAGCGCTTGACGATCACCGGCATCAGCACGTTGGAGACGGCGATCCCGGCCAGCGCCAGGGCGCTGGCGGCCAGGAAGGCGGGGGTGCCGCCGGCGAAGGGCCGCAGCAGCAGGCCCGCGGTGATCAGGACCATGCCGGCGCAGACGACGGCGCCGGGTCCGTGGCGGCGGGCGAGCCGGGGCGCGGCGAAGCCGAACAGCGCGAAGCAGGCGGCGGGCACCGAGGTCAGCAGGCCCGCCATGGTCCCGCTCATGCCGAGGCCGTCGCGGACCTCCTTCATCAGCGGGCCGAGGCTGGTGACGGCGGGGCGCAGGTTGACGGCGGCGAGGACGAGTCCGGCGACGGCGAGCGTGGCAACCCAGGGCGGCAGCGCGGCGGCCGCCGACTCACGCGGGGGCGCGGTGTGCGGGGCGGCGGTCTCGGGGACGGCGGGCGGGTCGAGGGTCAGGGAGTCGTCATCGCGCATGGGCCCATCATAGAATGATGGGATGAATCTCGGACCCGTGCCCCGCAGCGCCACCCTCGCCGACCAGGTCATCGCCCGGCTGCGGTCCGAGATCACCTCGGGCGCCTGGCCGGTGGGCAGCCGTATCCCCACGGAACCCGAGCTCGTCGACCGGCTCGGGGTGGCGCGCAACACGGTCAGGGAGGCGGTCAGGGCGCTGGCCCACAACGGCCTGCTGGACATCAGGCAGGGCTCGGGTACCTACGTGGTGGCCACCAGCGAGCTGGCCGGGGTGATGCAGCGGCGCTTCGCCGGCGCCGAGCAGCTGCACATCGCCGAGCTGCGCGGGGCGCTGGAGGCCACCGCGGCCGCGCTGGCCGCCGGCCGCCGCGACGAGGCGGACCTGCGGCAGCTGGACGCGCTGCTCGACCGGCGTGAGCGGGCCTGGGCCTCGGGTGACGCGGAGGCCTTCGTCGAGGCCGACGCGACCTTGCACCTCGCGGTCGTCGCGACCTCGCACAACGAGGTGCTGACCACCCTCTACGCCGACCTCGGGCAGGTGCTGCGGGACTTCCTGCGGGCCGACGTCGGCACCGAGCTGCGCCCCGAGGACCACCTCGACCACGCCAGGCTGGTCGACGCGATCCGGGCCGGCGACGGGGAGCGGGCGGCCGCCGAGGCACGCGACCACGCCTTCCACTGCCGTTTCCGCGACGTGGCGGGCGCGGCGGCGGGCTGAGCCCGCAACCACGCCCGTACGGAAGCAGCCCCTACGCGCCGATGGCGTGCAGGCCGCCGTCGACGTGCACGATCTCACCGGTCGTCATGGGGAACCAGTCGGACAGCAGCGCCACCACGCCGCGCCCGGCGGGCTCGGGGTCGGACATGTTCCACTCGAGCGGCGAGCGGTGGTTCCACACGTCGGCCAGCTCCGAGAAGCCCGGGATGGACTTCGCGGCCATCGAGCCGATCGGCCCGGCCGAGATCAGGTTGCAGCGGATGTTCTGCTTGCCCAGGTCACGGGCCAGGTAGCGGGACGTCGCCTCCAGGGCGGCCTTGGCCGGACCCATCCAGTCGTACTGCGGCCAGGCGTACTGCGCGTCGAAGGTGAGGCCGACCACCGAGCCGCCGCCGTCGGTCATCAGCGGCAGGCAGGCCATGGTGAGCGACTTCAGGGAGTACGCGGAGACGTGCATCGCGGTGGCGACCGACTCGAACGGGGTGTTCAGGAAGTTGCCGCCGAGCGCGTCCTGCGGGGCGAAGCCGATCGAGTGGACGACGCCGTCCAGGCCGCCGAGCTCCTCGCGCACGACGCTCTCCAGGCCCGCCAGGTGCTCGGTGTTGGTCACGTCCAGCTCGATGACCTTGGTCGGGCGGGGCAGCTTGCGGGCGATCCGCTCGGTCAGGGTGGGCCGGGGGAAGGCGGTCAGGATGATCTCGGCACCCTGCTCCTGGGCCAGCTTGGCGGTGTGGAAGGCGATGGAGGACTCCATCAGCACACCCGTGATGAGGATGCGCTTGCCGTCGAGGATTCCGCTCATGGTGTTCAGTGACCCATGCCCAATCCGCCGTCAACGGGGATGACGGCTCCAGTGATGTACGCGGCGTCGTCGGACGCCAGGAAACGCACGGCGGCGGCGATCTCCTCCGGCTGCGCGTAGCGCGCCAGCGGCACCTGCGCCACGATGCCCGCGCGCTGCTCGTCGGTGAGCGCCCGGGTCATGTCGGTGTCGACGAAGCCGGGTGCGACCACGTTGAACGTGATGTTGCGCGAGCCGAGCTCGCGGGCCAGCGAGCGGGCGAAGCCCACCAGGCCGGCCTTGGAGGCCGCGTAGTTGGCCTGCCCCGCGGAGCCCAGCAGGCCGACGACCGAGGAGATCAGCACGACCCGGCCCTTCCTGGCCCGCAGCATGCCGCGGTTGGCCCGCTTGACCACCCGGAAGGTGCCGGTCAGGTTGGTGTCGAGGACGGCGGTGAAGTCCTCCTCGGACATCCGCATCAGCAGCTGGTCGCGGGTGATGCCGGCGTTGGCGATCAGCACCTCGACGGTGCCGTGCGCCGCCTCGATCTCCTTGTAGGTCTGCTCGACCTGCTCGGCGTCGGTGATGTCGCAGCGCAGCGCGAGCACGCCGAGCGCCACGAGGTCGGCCGGCGGCTCGCCCGAGCGGTAGGTGATGGCGACCTTGTCGCCCCCGTCGGCGAAAGCGCGGGCGATGGCGAGGCCGATGCCCCGGTTTCCTCCGGTGACGAGAACCGAGCGGCTCAACGGATCACTCCTCAGTCGTGAGTATCTCCGTGAAAGCTATCGTTCCCGGCACCGATCCGGGGAATCGGCCCCGACAGGCTGCTCCGGCCGACCCTGTGGGATTCCTACAGCGCCCGCCGTCAGCCGCGGCTGCGGGCTCCGGCCCGGCGGCGGCTGTAGACCAGCAGCCCGACGGCTCCGCTGGCCAGGATCGCGCTGCCGGAAAGCGCGGTCTCCAGGGTGCTGCTGCTCGCGGCCACGGTGCTGGTCGCGAGGCTGCCGGTGGTGGAGGTGACGGGCGCGTCACCGCCGTGGCCGTGGTGCACGACGGTCGACTTCGGCTCGCCGGCGGTGATCTGGGCGTCGGTCGGCGCCTTGGCGACCTCGGCGGTCGCCGCCTTCGCCGCCTGCGCGGTCTGTCCGAAGACGACATCCGCGCAGCCGTAGAAAGCCTCCGGGCTGTCGGAGCGCTGCCACACCTGGTAGATGAGCTGCCGCCCGGTGCGGGCCGGCAGGGTGGCGGGGAAGGTGTAGGTGCCGGGCGAGGAGGCCGCGGTGGTGTAGGTGGCGATCGGGGCGCTGTCCAGGTCGGACCACTTCAGCGGCTGGGCCGGGTTGTAGCCCTGCTTGGTGATGTAGAGCGTCATGACCCCGCGGTGCGGTGCGGTGACCCGGAAGGTGACGGTGGTCTGGCCGGCCTGCACGGGGGTGGCCGGCCAGTCGGTGCGGGCCCAGTCCAGCGCCCGGTACTTGTCGCGGTCGGCGGAGCACAGGTGGCCGTCGGGGATGATCGTCCGGCTCTGCCCGTTGGCGTTGGCGATGTTGACCTCGTTCCAGTCGTACAGCGGCTGGGTGCCGCTGTCGGCGACGAGGTCCTTGCAGACCTGGGACCTGGGGTTCTCCGGGCCTTCCGCGTAGCAGGCGGAGATCCGGCTGACCGGGGTGCTGAGCGCTCCGTGCGCGCTGGCCGAGCCGGGGGTGAGACCGGCGATGACCAGGGTGGTGGCGCCGACCGCGCCGAGGGCGGCGGCCTTGCGGCGTACTGACATGTGGGGGGCTCCTTGTCGAGCGTGCGGTGATGCGGTGCGGACAAGAGAGGGCGGTACCCCGAGCATAGAGATTGGTCTGGACCAAGCCAAGGGTGCCCGCACGAAGGCCCGTTGCCGCTCCCGGGCCCGCACCGGCGAGGCGCCGCGCCGAAATTCGCGGCACAGCGGCCGCCGGGCGCGGCATGATTCACTGCGGACACGCTGATGCGAAGGGAAGTTCGCCGTGCCTCATGAGGTCGATCAGTCATTCCTCGCGCTGCCGTTGCGGGCGCTCGCCGACGCGGCGCTGGCCAGGGCGCGCGCGCTCGGCGCCGACCACGCCGACTTCCGCCTGGAGCGGGTGCGCAGCGCGGCCTGGCGGCTGCGGGACGCGCGGCCGGCCGGGAGTTCGGACAGCACCGACCTCGGCTACGCGGTCCGGGTGGTGCACGGCGGGGCCTGGGGCTTCGCCTCCGGCGTGGACCTGACGATGGACGCGGCGGCGAAGGTCGCCTCGCAGGCCGTCGCCATGGCCAAGCTCAGCGCCAAGGTCATCGCGGCCGCCGGGTCCGACGAGCGGGTGGAGCTGGCCGACGAGCCGGTGCACGCGGACCGCACGTGGGTGTCGGCGTACGAGACCGACCCCTTCGGCGTCCCCGACGCGGACAAGACCGGGCTACTGGCCGAGTGGAGCAGCCGGCTGCTGGCCGCCGACGGCGTCTCGCACGCCGACGCCTCGCTGATCGCGGTGCACGAGAACAAGTTCTACGCCGACACCGCGGGCACCACGACCACCCAGCAGCGGGTCAGGCTGCACCCGCAGCTCACCGCGGTGAGCGTCGACCCCGGCACCGGCGGCTTCGACTCGATGCGCACCCTGGCCCCGCCGGTCGGTCGCGGCTGGGAGTACCTGACCGACGGCGGGTGGGACTGGGACGGCGAACTCGCCGCGATCCCCGGCCTGCTGGCCGAGAAGATGCGCGCGCCCTCGGTCGAGGCGGGCACGTACGACCTGGTGGTCGACCCGTCCAACCTGTGGCTGACCATCCACGAGTCCATCGGGCACGCCACCGAACTGGACCGCGCGCTCGGCTACGAGGCCGCCTACGCGGGCACCTCCTTCGCGACGTTCGACCAGCTCGGCACCCTGAAGTACGGCTCCCCGCTGATGCACGTCACCGGCGACCGCACCGCCGAGCACGGCCTGGCCACCGTCGGCTACGACGACGAGGGCGTGGCCGGCCAGTCCTGGGACCTGGTCAGGGACGGCGTGCTGGTCGGCTACCAGCTGGACCGCAGGATCGCCAAGCTCACCGGCTTCGACCGCTCCAACGGCTGCGCCTACGCCGACTCCCCCGGCCACGTGCCGGTGCAGCGGATGGCCAACGTCTCGCTCCAGCCGGCCCAGGACGGGCCGTCCACCGAGGAGCTGATCGGCGGGGTCGAGCGCGGCATCTACGTGGTCGGCGACCGTTCCTGGTCGATCGACATGCAGCGCTACAACTTCCAGTTCACCGGGCAGCGCTTCTTCCGTATCGAGAACGGCAGGCTGGCCGGCCAGCTCAAGGACGTCGCCTACCAGGCCACGACCACCGACTTCTGGGGGTCGATGGAGGCCGTCGGCGGGCCGCAGACGTACGTGCTCGGCGGCGCCTTCAACTGCGGCAAGGCCCAGCCGGGGCAGATCGCCGCGGTCAGCCACGGCTGCCCCTCCGCGCTCTTCCGGGGCGTGGGGATTCTCAACACCACCCAGGAGGCGGGGCGATGAGCATGGCGACGACGAAGCCGCACGAGATTGTCGAGCGGGCTCTCGAACTGTCCACAGCCGACGGCTGCGTGGTCATCGCCGACGAGGAGTCCAGCGCGAACCTGCGCTGGGCCGGCAACGCGCTGACCACCAACGGCGTGACGCGCGGCCGGACGCTGACGGTGATCGCGACCGTGGACGGCGGGCAGGGCGCCGCCTCCGGCGTGGTGTCGCGGTCCGCGGTGACCGCAGACGAGTTGGAGCCGCTGGTGCGGGCGGCCGAGGCGGCGGCCCGCGAGGCCGGTCCCGCCGAGGACGCGCAGCCGCTGGTGACCGGGGTGCCGCAGTCCGCGGACTTCACCGACGCGCCGGCCGAGACCGCCTCCGAGGTCTTCGCGGCCTTCGCGCCCGCGCTCGGCGAGGCCTTCGCCACCGCCAGGGCCGGCGGGCGGCAGCTGTACGGCTTCGCCTTCCACTCGGTGACCTCGACGTATCTGGGCACCTCGGCGGGGCTGCGGCTGCGGCACGACCAGCCGACCGGCACGCTGGAGGTCAACGCGAAGTCCCCCGACCGCACCCGCTCGGCCTGGGCGGGCGCGGCGACCAGGGACTTCACCGACGTCGACCCGCGGGCGCTGGACGCCGAGCTGGCGCAGCGGCTGGCGTGGGCGGAGCGGAAGATCGACCTGCCGGCCGGGCGGTACGAGACACTGCTGCCGCCGTCGGCGGTCGCGGATCTGATGATCTACCAGCTGTGGTCCTCGGGCGCCCGGGACGCGGCCGAGGGCCGTACGGTCTTCAGCAAGGCCGGCGGCGGCACCCGGGTGGGCGAGCAGCTCTCGGAGCTGCCGCTGACGCTGCGCAGCGACCCGGGCGAGCCGGGCCTGGAGTCGGCGCCCTTCGTGGTCGCCCACGCGTCGGGCGACGAGTCGTCGGTCTTCGACAACGGGCTGCCGGTCGGTCCGGTGGACTGGCTGCGGGACGGCACCCTGCGCCACCTGCCGACCACCCGGCACAGCGCCGCGCTGACCGGGCTGCCGATGGCGCCGGCGGCCGACAACCTGATCCTGGAGGGCGGCGGCGGGCAGTCGCTGGCCGAGATGGTGGCGGCCACCGAGCGCGGCCTGCTGCTGACCTGCCTGTGGTACATCCGCGAGGTCGACCCGGCGACGCTGCTGCTGACCGGTCTGACCAGGGACGGCGTCTACCTGGTCGAGGGCGGCGAGGTGACCGGGGTGGTGAACAACTTCCGCTTCAACGAGTCGCCGGTCGACCTGCTGGGCCGGGCGGTCGAGGCGGGCCGCAGCGAGCGGACGCTGCCGCGCGAGTGGAGCGACTACTTCACCCGGGCCGCGGCGCCGGCCCTGCGGGTGCCGGACTTCAACATGAGCTCGGTCAGCCAGGGCGTCTGAGGCGCGGAAGAGGGTCGGGGGGCACGGGGATGCTGGACGAGAAGCGGACGGTGAAGGCGTCGAAGTTCCTGTCGCTGGTGCTGCGGCACGAGCCGGAGCGGATAGGCGTCGCGCTGGACGAGGGCGGCTGGGTGGACGTGGGGGCGCTGCTCGCCGCCTGCGCCGCCCACGGCAGGCCGCTGACCCGCGCCGAGCTCGACCACGTCGTCGCCACCAACAACAAGCGGCGGTTCGCCTTCTCCGAGGACGGCCGGCGGATCAGGGCCAGTCAGGGGCACACGGTGGCGGTGGAGCTCGGCCTGGCCCCCGCGGTGCCGCCTGACGTGCTCTTCCACGGGACGGCGACGGCCACCCTGCCGCTGATCCTGCGGGACGGGCTGCTGCCGATGGCCCGGCAGGACGTGCATCTGTCGGCCGACCGCGAGACGGCCGTGCGCGTGGGAGCGCGGCACGGCCGTCCGGTGGTGCTCGCGGTGGACGCGGCGGGGCTGGCCGCCGCCGGCCAGGTCTTCCGGGTCAGCGCGAACGGGGTGTGGCTGACCGGTCCGGTGGCGCCGGAGTGGCTGCGCCAGCGGGCGGACTGACGGAGGCGGAGACGCGCACCTCCCCCACCCTGCTGCGCGGGCGGTCCGCGGCGTAACGTAGTGCCGAGCCGGAGCGGCGGCGCTGCCACCCGTGAGCAGCGCGGCCCGGCCAGTCGAGCGGGCGGTGGAATGCGATGCGGAAGCAGGGCAGCCCTGAGGTCCACCGGATCTCCGGGGCGCGTACCGGGCTGACCGAGGACGTACGCGGACGGCAGCGCCGGTACATCATCTCGATGTCGGTCCGTACGGTCTCGGTGATCCTCACCGTGGTGCTGTGGAACGTCGAGCGCCCGCTGGCCTGGGCGACTCTGGGAATCGGCCTGCTGCTGCCGTACGTCGCAGTGGTCTATGCCAATGCCGGTCGGGAGAACGCACCCGTCGCGCCGGCCGCCTACATCCCCCCGCCGGTCGTTCCGGTGCTTGAGGCAACCACAGTGGAATCCGGAGCGGAACGCGGCGCCGAGCCGTTCACCGATCCCACCGACCGTCCCTGACCTGCGGCTGGGGCGCGGCGGTCCGGATCGGCGCGAGCGCCGCACGGAAGCGGAACCTCAAGAAAAGCTCAGATCAATGGTGACGTTCCACTCCCGCGAGCGCGTCAGTGCATGACATACTTCGTAAGCGCTCCGCATCCCCCGTCGGGGCGATGGACCGACGCCGGGCGGCTCCCCCCGTGGCTGCCCGGCGTCGCCATGTCCGGGGCCTGCCGGGGTGGGGTTTACTGGGGCGCGTGAACGACGAGACGCCGATCTGCTCGGCCAAGGGGTGCCGCACGGCCGCGGAGTGGGTGCTGGCCTGGAACAACCCCAAGCTGCACACGCCCGACCGGCGCAAGACCTGGGTGGCCTGCGAGGAGCACCGCGAGCACCTGACGCAGTTCCTCGGCATGCGCGGCTTCCTCAAGGACGTGGTGCCGCTGGCCGAGTGGGAGCGTCAGCAGGACGCCGGCGACGGGCGGCGGTCAGCCGCCGATGGCTGACATCGGCCGGTCCGGCTGGAGGAACGCCGGGTCGTCCAGGCCGGAGCCCGGCTTCTTGCCCCACATCGCCGCCTTCCACAGCCCGGCGATCTCCGCGTCGGACGCCCCCGAGCGCAGCGGGCCGCGCAGGTCGGACTCCTCGCGGGCGAACAGGCAGTTGCGCACCTGACCGTCGGCGGTCAGCCGGGTGCGGTCGCACGCCCGGCAGAACGGGCGGGTGACCGAGCCGATCACGCCGACCCGGGCCGGGCCGCCGTTCACCAGCCAGCGCTCGGCGGGCGCCGACCCGCGGACGGTCTCGCCTTCCGGGGTGAGCCGGAAGCGGGCCCGCAGGCTGCCCAGGATCTCGTCGGCGGTGACCATGTCGGTGCGCTGCCAGCCGTGTTGGGCGTCCAGCGGCATCTGCTCGATGAAGCGCAGTTCGTAGCCGTGGTCCAGGGCCCAGCCGAGCAGGTCGGGCGCCTCGTCGTCGTTGACCCCGCGCATCAGCACCGTGTTGACCTTGAGCGGGGCCAGCCCCGCGGCGGAGGCGGCGGCCAGGCCCGCGATCACGTCGGCGTGCCGGTCCCTGCGGGTCAGGGTGTGGAAGACCTCGGGGCGCAGGGTGTCGAGCGAGACGTTGACCCGGTCGAGGCCCGCGGCGTGCAGCGCCTCTGCGGTCCTGCGCAGGCCGATGCCGTTGGTGGTCAGCGACATCCGGGGGCGCGGGTCGAGCGTGGCGCACTGCTCGACGATGCCGGCGAGTCCGGGGCGCAGCAGCGGTTCGCCGCCGGTGAAGCGGACGTCGGTGACGCCGAGGTCGGTGACCGCGATCCGCACCATCCTGACGATCTCGTCGTCGGTGAGCAGGTCGGGCCTGGCGAGCCACTGCAGGCCCTCCTCGGGCATGCAGTACGTGCAGCGCAGATTGCACTTGTCGGTGAGCGAGACGCGCAGGTCGGTGGCCACGCGTCCGTAGGTGTCGATGAGCACGGGCTCCGCCTCCCTCCGGGCGCGGGGTCGCGCCGTGGTCCTTCCACCCTAGGCCGTGTCCGGGCACATGGCGCTGTCCGCCCGGCAGGGCGGGCCCGTGCGCCGATGTGCAACAGACTGTTGAAATCGCTGGTCCACGTCCGGCCAGGGCCGGATACGGACGCGTTTGCGTCAACTCCGCGGCGCCGTCCGGCGGCGCGGCGGGCGGACGGGATGATCCACTGTCGGCGGCGCGCCGTATCCTCAATGACCATGCTGGACAACCGGACCGCGCCGCCGCCCCCTTCGCCCTGGCCCGCGGGCTATCCCGAGGGCTACGCGGTGGTCGACGTCGAGACCACCGGGCTGGGCAAGGACGACCGGATCGTGTCGGCCGCCGTCTACCGGCTCGACGCCCGCGGCGAGGTCCAGGACCACTGGTATTCACCGGTCAACCCGCAGCGCGACCCCGGCCCGGTGTGGATCCACGGGCTGACCCGCGCGATGCTCGCCGACGCCCCGCTGTTCCCGGAGATCGCCGGCGAGCTCGCCGAACGGCTCGCCGGGCGGGTGCTGGTGGCGCACAACGCGGTCTTCGACTGGTCGATGCTGGCCAGGGAGTACGCCAGGGCGCGGTCCGCCGCGCCGGTGGACCACCGGCTGTGCACCATCGTGCTGGCCAAGGAGCTGCGGCTGCCGCTGGCCAACCACAAGCTGGAGTCGCTGGCCGCGCACTACGGAGTGGTCCAGCAGCGCGCCCACCACGCCCTGGACGACGCCCGGGTGCTGGCCGAGGCCTTCCGGCCGAGCCTGCACCTGGCCGCCGCGGCCGAACTGCCGCTGCCGCTGCACACCTGCCGCCCGCTGACGGAGTGGGTGGACTCGGCGGTCCCCGCGCCGCGGTACGGGGCGCTGTACGGCTCGGGCCCGCGCTCCGGCTGGCGGCCGGCCCGCAGGCGCCCGGCGTGCCCGTATCCGAACCCCGGGCGGCTGGCGCCGGACGGGCCGCTGGTCCAGGGGATGCGGGTGGCCTTCTCCGGCGACACAGGTATAGACCGCGAGCTGCTGGAGGACCGGGCGACCGACGCCGGGCTGCACGTCGCCTCGTCGGTCAGCCGGCTCACCAGCGTCCTGGTGGCCAACGACCCGGACTCCCCCACCGGCAAGGCGGTCAAGGCCCGCGCCTACGGGACGCCGGTGATCGGCGAGCGGGAGTTCACCGAACTGCTCAAGGCCGTCACCCCGGCGTCCGGCGTCCACGGCTGACCGGCGCCCCGGGCCGCCGTCCAGGTGCGCCGCACGGCCGTCCGGGTGGCAGCCGGGCGACACGCCAACCGCCGGATTGCCGGGGCCGCCCGGGCCGCGCAGCCTGTGCCTCATGGCACGATGTGAAGTCTGCGGAAACGACTATGCGATGAGCTTCGAGGTGCACGCCCAGGGCGCGGTGCACGTCTTCGACTGCTTCGAGTGCGCCGTCCACCGGTTGGCGCCGATCTGCGAGCACTGCCGGGTGCAGATCATCGGGCACGGCGTGGAGGTGGACGGCAGCTTCTACTGCTGCGGCCACTGCGCCAGGGCGGAGGGCGGCGCCGGCATCGTCGACCACGCCGACACCCCGACGCACGCCTGAGCCCCGCCGGTCGCGGTCCGGCCCGCCGGGCCGCGCCCCGGCGCACCCCGACCCGACCGACCCCCCTACCGGCGAACGCCCCGCGGCCGAGTTGTACCGTCGTGGGGTGTACCGCTTCCTGCTGTCCCGCCAATGGGTGATCCTCACCCTCGTCGGTCTGCTGCTGATCCCGGTGATGATCAGACTGGGCTTCTGGCAGCTGCACCGCCATGAGCACCGGGTGGCGAACAACAGGATCATCGCGGCCGGCCTGAAGGCCACCCCGGTCCCGGTCGAGTCGGTGACCTCACCCGGCTACGCCGTACCGCGCAAGGACCTCTACCGCATGGTGACCGCCACCGGCCACTACGACACCGCCCACCAGGTCGTCGCCCGGCACCGCACCGCGGGCAACTCCGGGTCGGACGACTCCTCCGGCGGCGGCGAGGAGGTCGGCTACCACGTCGTCACCCCGCTGATCCTGGACGACGGCCGGGCGGTGCTGATCAACCGCGGCTGGATCTCGCCGGGCGACGACCCGACGAAGTTCCCGGAGATCACCCCGCCGCCGTCCGGCGAGGTGACCGTGGTGGGGCGGCTGCGCCCCGACGAGTCCACCTCCTCCACCGGCATCCGGGACCACAGGGGGCTGCCGTCGCGGCAGATCATGCTGATCAACGCCGGCGCGGTGAAGGCCGCGGGCGGCCTGCCCGAGCAGGTGGTCGGCGGCTACCTGGAGCTGGCGTCCACCTCGCCCGAGCCCCCGCACGGCCAGCCGCAGCGGATCCCCCCGCCCGACCACAGCAGCATCGGCCCGCACATGGCCTACGCCATCCAGTGGTGGCTGTTCACCGCCATGGTCCCGGTGGGCTGGGTGGTGCTGCTGCGCCGGGAGCGCGCCGAAGTGCTCGCGGCCCGCAAGAAGCAGTCGGGGACGCCGCAGGAGCCGGAGAGCAGCGTTCCAGTAGCGGTCTAGCCGCGGCACCATCAGACTCGACTGACACCACCCACAAGGCGGCGAGGCGGACCCGTGGCAGGACGTATCGAGGACTACGCGCTGATCGGCGACCTGCAGACCGCCGCGCTCGTCGGCCGGGACGGGTCGGTGGACTGGCTGTGCCTGCCGCGTTTCGACTCCGCCGCGTGCTTCGCCGCCCTGCTCGGCGACAAGGACAACGGCAGCTGGCGGATCGCCCCGCTGGACGGGGCGCTGTGCAGCCGGCGGTCCTACCGCGGCGACACCCTGGTGCTGGACACCGTCTGGGAGACGGACACCGGCACCGTGAAGGTCACCGACTTCATGCCGCAGCGCGACCACGCCCCTGACCTGATCAGGGTCGTCGAGGGCGTCTCAGGCACCGTCGAGATGCGCAGCGAGCTGACACTGCGTTTCGACTACGGCAGCGTGGTGCCCTGGGTGCGCCGCGCCGACCACCACCGGGTGGCCGTCGCCGGGCCCGACGCGGTGTGGCTGCGCACCGAGCCGCCGCTGCCGATGTACGGCAAGAACATGCGGACCTACTCCGACTTCACCGTCGCGGAGGGCGAGAAGGTCGCCTTCGTCCTGACCTGGCACCCCTCGCACGCCGCCCGCCCGCGCCGGATGGACCCCTTCGCCGCACTGGAGGACAGCGTGGCGGACTGGCAGAAGTGGTCCGACAGGTGCTGCTACGAGGGTCCGTGGCGGTCGGCCGTGCTGCGTTCCATGATCACCCTCAAGGCCCTCACCTACGCGCCCAGCGGCGGTATCGCCGCCGCCGCGACCACCTCGCTGCCCGAGGAGATCGGCGGGGTGCGCAACTGGGACTACCGCTTCTGCTGGCTGCGGGACGCCGCCCTCACTCTCAACGCCCTGGTCTCCGGCGGCTTCCTGACCGAGGCGAAGGCCTGGCGCGACTGGCTGCTGCGGGCGGTCGCCGGCGACCCGGCCGACCTGCAGATCATGTACGGCATCGCCGGCGAGCGGCGGCTGACGGAGTACGAGGTGCCCTGGCTGAAGGGGTACGAGAACTCCTCGCCGGTCCGGGTCGGCAACGCGGCGGCCGGCCAGCTCCAGCTGGACGTCTACGGCGAGGTCCTCGACTCGCTGTACCTGGCCAGGAGCAGCGGGCTGCGCGACGAGCCGCACGCCTGGAACCTGCAGCGGATGCTGATGGAGTTCCTGGAGTCCAAGTGGCACGAGCCGGACGAGGGCATCTGGGAAGTACGCGGCCCGCGCCGGCACTTCGTGCACTCCAAGGTGATGGCCTGGGTCGCCGCGGACCGCGCGGTGCGCACCGTGGAGGCCCATCCGCAGCTGCGCGGCAACGCCGGACTGTGGCGCTCCATGCGGGCGCAGGTGCACGCCGAGGTCTGCGAGAAGGGCTACGACGCCCATCGCAACACCTTCACGCAGTCCTACGGGTCGACCGAGCTGGACGCGGCCACGCTGCTGATCCCGCTGGTCGGCTTCCTGCCCCCCACCGACCGCCGGGTGATCGGCACCGTCGAGGCGGTGCAGCGCGAGCTGGACCACGGCGGCTTCGTACGCCGCTACTCCCCCGACGCCGCCAACGTCGACGGCCTGCCCGGCAGTGAAGGGGCCTTCCTGGCCTGCTCGTTCTGGCTCGCCGACGCGCTGCACGCCATCGGGCGCACCGACGAGGCCACCCGGCTGTTCGAACGGCTGCTGGCCGTACGCAACGACGTCGGGCTGCTGGCCGAGGAGTGGGACCCGGTCGCCCGGCGCCAACTGGGAAACTATCCACAGGCGTTCAGCCACGTCGGCCTGGTCAACACCGCGCTGGCGCTGGCGGGCCTCGACAAGAGGAGTGGCTGAGGGATGGATCTCGGACTCAAGGACCGGGTGTACGTGGTCACCGGCGGCGGCCGGGGCCTCGGGCTCGCCGCCGCCCGCGAACTGGCCGCGGAAGGCGCGATGGTGGTGGTCTCCGGGCGCAACGCCGCCACCGTCGACGCGGCCGCGGTGGAACTGGGCGGCCCCGACCGGGCGCTGGGCGTTGTCGCGGACAACGCCGACCCCGGGACGGCGGAACTGCTGCTGGCAACGGCCAGAACGCGTTTCGGCACCGTCGACGGTGTGCTGATCAGCGTCGGCGGGCCGCCCCCGGGCACGGCGGCCGGCGTGGGCGACGAGCACTGGCAGGGCGCCTTCGAGTCGGTCTTCCTCGGCGCGGTCCGCATCGCCCGGGCCGCCGCGGCCTGCCTGGGCGAGGGCGGGGTCATCGGCTTCGTGCTGTCCGGCTCGGTCCGCGAGCCCATCCCGGGTCTGGTGATCTCCAACGGCCTGCGCCCGGGCCTGGCCGGCTTCGCCAAGACGCTGGCCGCGGAGGTCGGTCCGCGCGGCATCCGGGTCGTCGGGCTGCTGCCGTCCCGTATCGACACCGACCGCGTACGCGAACTCGACGCGCTGCACGGCGACCCGGCGGTGACGCGGGCCCGCGCCTCGGCGCGGATCCCGCTGCGGCGCTACGGGACGCCGGAGGAGTTCGGCCGCGCCGCCGCCTTCCTGCTCTCGCCGGCCGCCTCCTATCTGACCGGGGTCATGCTGCCCGTCGACGGAGGCGCCACGCAGGCGCTGTGACCGGGCCCGTCCAGCGCCCGGTCCGCGGTGTCGCACCCCCTACGAACCGCCCTGCGCCGCCGAGGGCGGCGGGGTGGTACGGATCCGCTCCGCGAGCAGCTCCGCGATCTCGTCCCCGAGGCCGAGGTCGTCCCTGATCGCCAGCCATGCCCGCAGCTCCGCGGCTGCCGCCGGGTCGCCCACCCGGCGTTCGAACCAGGCGAGTTCGTCCAGCAGGACGGTGATCCGCAGCAGGTCGCGGTCGCCGGGCACCGCGGTGGCCCGCGCCAGCTGCTCGCCTGACGGCCGGGCGGGCAGCGCCGCCGCATAGCTGCGGCGGCGCTGCCGGGCGATCTCCAGCGCCCGCGGGCGGCCGAGCCCGAGGCACCGCAGGCCCCGGCGTACCGCCGCGTCCACGGTGAACTCCGAGGGCACACCGCCGGCCGCCGGCTCTTCCGCGAGCTCTCTCGCGAGGCGCAGGCACCGCGCCGCGACCCATTCGGGCCGCAGCGCCTGCTCGGCCTCACCGAGGCCGAGCAGGCGCCATGCGAGTCCGAGCCGGGTGGCGCGGTCCATCCCCGGCTCGCGGTTGACCGGGTAGCTGCCGGTGGAGGCGATGTCGACCACCGCCGCCAGGTACTGCCCCGGGACGCGCCCGCGGAAGTTCCCCCTCACGTACTCCGCGACCTCCTGCGAAGTGGTCAGGCGGACCAGGCGGCGGTAGTCGGACATCACGTCGGTCATGTGCGGTGCTGCTCCTCGGTCATCCTCTTGAGCGCTGCTCGATGGCGCCTTCCGGCACGTTCACGCCCGCCTCGCGGAAGGCGTTGACGCCGGACGGCAGGAACTGGGAGACGTCATAGTCCTCCTCGAAGAGCGGCCAGTAGTGCCCGGACGTGTTGTCGATCATGCTCACTTCCCCGTTCGCGAAGACCACCGAGCCCGCGCCGCGCAGATCCTCTCCGTTGAACAGCACCGAGTGCTTGACCTTGCTGGACACGTCGTGGATGATCCGCAGCTCGCCCGACCCGTCGACCCCCCAGAGGTACTTGCCGCCCTCGCTGACAGCGTCCTGGAACGCCTGGGATCCGGTGGCGATGGGCGCCACCCCCGCCGCCGCGGCATCGGCCAGCTCCTCCCTGAGGAGATCCTCGTCCATCATCTGGTTCGGGAACAGCGGGCAGCTGTTGTTGTGGACCAGCACCGAGGTGCCGCCGGCGAGCACGTAGTAGGTGTGCACCCGGTCGACGGTCAGGTTGTAGGTGACGATGTGGCCGGTGTAGTCGCGGAGGTGGGCCGCCTGGACGGTCCGGCCGTCGGCCGTGCGCAGCCGGTCGCCGACGTGCAGGTCCACCGCGTCCACCCAGCGGTCCCTGGTGACGTCCCAGAACGGGTGGTGCTGGGTGGAGGTGATCACCGACGAGCCGGCCGGAGCGGTGACGGTCAGGTCGGTGAAGTCCGTGTCGGTCAGGGTCTTGATCACCCTGGTGACGGTGTGCGGTCCGGTCCTGCCGGTGAGCGGGTCGGTGGCCATCACCGTGTCGCCCACCGCGAGATGGTCGATGGGCTCGGTGCCGCCGGAGCCCAGCAGGACGGGCGTGTCGCCCGGGAAGCTGTTGCTGGAGCACTTGAGGAAGTCCTCCAGTGCCTTGGCCCCGTCCCCTTCGGCGGCCTCGGTCGCCATCTTGGCCCCGGCGCGTTCCGCGATCTTCGCGCCCACCTTGCTCTCGGACTGGAAGAGCAGGTCCATCCCGATGTCCACGGCGGCGGCGCCGCAGGACTTGCCGTGCTTGATGCAGTTGTAGCTGTCGATGACGCCGAACGGGTCGAGATCGGCCCAGGTCAGATGGATCCCGGAGTCGTCGCCGAGCACACCGGCGGCGCGGGCGTCCTTGCAGAACTGGGTGACGCTCGGCACGTCCGTGGTGTTGTCGCACTTGCCGTGCGCCCAGTCCTGCAGTTGCTGGGTGTAGGAGCGGTCGGGCGCGTAGGGGTCGAGCCGGTACAGCTCGGTGACGGTCGGGACGCGGATGCCGTCCAGCGTGGGCTGGCCGTCCTTCGCCGTGCCGACGGTGAAGCCGCCGGACTTCGGGGGCTTGGACTTGTGGTGGCCGCCGGAGCCGCCGGAACCGCTGCCGACGGTGCCGGAGGCGTCGCCCGCCGGGTTGGACGCGCACGGCGGGTGGCCGTTGCACTGGGCGTCGGAGGACGCGCCGCCGCCGGGGTGCGGGCCGCATTCCGACTGGTCGTACAGGCAGCTGTTCTGCGTGCCCGCCGGATCGGTGCCCGCCGGGTCGCTGAGGTCGACCGGGTCGTTGTTCGCGTAGGCGTAGCCGTTCCACTGCTGTGGCTGGCCGTTGTCCATGACCGCGTCGGGACTGAGGAAGCGGCCGGTGCTTGTCTGGTACTCGCGTGCGCCGAGATGGGTCAGCCCGGTCACAGGGTCCTGGGTGCCGCCGACGAATCCGTGGTCGCCGGCCCACACCGTGGGCTGGGTGCCACGGGGGTTGCCGAACGGGTCGGCCGGGCGGCGGGTCTCGGTCAGCGTCGAGGCGTCCAGTGCGAGGGTCGCGGTGCCGTGGTCGTCGGCGAGCTGCCAGGTGAGTCCCGCGGTGCCGGTCGCCTGGCGGACCCCGCTGAGGCCGTTGGGCAGCTGGTAGGTACGCACGTCGGTGACCGCGCCGCTGCCGGTGTCGAGGGTCAGCTCGTCACCGCCGATGCTGAGCGTGGTCTTGCCGGGGTTGCGGCGCAGCAGCAGGTTGCCGTCGGCGTCGTAGACGTACGACGTGCTGCCCGTGGTGCCGGCCGTGGTGACGGTGTCGAGCTTGTCCTCCGCGTTCCAGGTCATGGAGCTGCTGCCGGAGGTGCCGCTGACCGCCGTGGTGTTGCCCAGCGCGTCGTACTGGTACGACGTCGGTCCGGGGTTGCCCGGCCCGGTGCTCGTGGTGTTCAGCAGGGCGTGCGGGCCGCCGGTGCCGCCGCCGGTGTTCGCCGCCGTGGTCGGGGTGTTCAGCTGCCCGGCCGGCGCGAAGACCTGGCTGGTGGTGACGTCCTTGGTGGTGTCGCCGGTGATGTCGTGCCGGACGGACTGCTTGCGGTTGCCGGTGGCGTCGTAGGCGTAGGAGGTCCAGTACGGTGCCGGGCCGCCGACCGTGGTCTTGCCGGCGGCGGCTCCGCTGGTGGGAGTGCTGTTCTTGCAGCCGCCGATGTTCGGCACCGACGGCTGGGCCTGCGTGGTGATGCCGCCGGTGTCGGTCCACGCGGTGGTCAGCCGACCGAGGTAGTCGTAGCCGAAGCACTGCTGGTCGGTCTGCGCCGGGGTGTTGTCGGGGATGTTCCTGATCGCCGTCAGCTGGCCGGCCGCGTTGCGGGTGTAGGTGGTCTGCTGGACCGCGCCGGTACCGGCCGTCTGCTTGTCCAGGTAGGAGCTCAGCAGGGCGCCCGACGACAGGTCGTAGTTGTCGGTGGCGACGATCTCGGTGCCCCACGGGTTGACCGTGGTGCGCACCGGGCGTCCGAAGGCGTCGTAGTCGGTGGACAGGTCGTAGACGGCAGCGCTCGAACCGTAGCCGAGCAGCGCGCCGTTGGGGTCGTAGCTGTAGGTGAGGGTCTCCGCGGGCAGGTTGCCGCGGGCGTCCGTACGCGACGACGCCAGCGCCCCGGTGAACTGGTTGTAGGTGGTCGTCGTGGTGAAGGGTCCGGCGAGCCCGCCTTCCGAGGACGGCAGGCTCACCGTGCTGCCGGTCACCCGGTAGCCGCTGTCGTATCCGTCGGCCGTGCTGGTGTAGGGCTTGCTGATGTCGCCGTTCAGATAGCGGGTGGAGCTCGCCGGTTCACCGAGCGCGCCGGCGACGGTGTCGTACGTCCACGCCCCGGTCTGGACCTTGGTGCTGCTGGGCGGTGTGGTGCTGTACGCGGCGGTCTTGCGCCCGATCAGGTCGTAGTCGTACGAGAGCGTGACGCCACGGGCGTCCGTCACCGTCTTGATCCGGCCGTCGGCGTCGTAGGTGGACGTGGCCTTGCCGGTGTCGGGGTCGGTCGCGGAGGTCTGCCGGCCGCGCAGGTCGAAGGTGCGGGTCCAGGTGTTCTTGGTCGTCGAGTCCGTCTGGCCGGACTGCGCGCCACCGGGGAAGTAGGTGTACGCCGTCACGTCGGCGTCGGTCGCCGTGCCGGTCGCGGTGGCGGTCCTGTACTGCCACAGCTGGCTGGTCTGGCCGAG
Source organism: Streptomyces sp. NBC_01198 (assembly GCF_036010485.1). Taxonomy (NCBI): domain Bacteria; kingdom Bacillati; phylum Actinomycetota; class Actinomycetes; order Kitasatosporales; family Streptomycetaceae; genus Streptomyces; species Streptomyces sp. NBC_01198. Next base: position 6,326,720 of record NZ_CP108568.1, on the reverse strand, counting down.
CGAGTCGGTGATGGTGGTGGTCGGGGTGCCGCCCTTGGGGGGCGTCACATCGGTCTCGTCGATGCCGGGGTAGGCGGTGGTGGTGCGCCACTGCTGCACGGCGTAGGCGGAGAACACCGAGGCGACCGGACGGCCGAGGCCGTCGTAGTCGGTGCTGGTCGATCCGGGGACCGTGGCCTCGTCGGCCAGTGAGGGGACGGTGCCGGGCGGCGCGGTGTCGTCGTAGCGCGGCGCCTGGGTCTCCCGGACCCGGCCCTGGGAGTCGTAGATCGTAGTGGTCAGCACCCGGCCGTGGTAGGCGGATATGCCGGGTGTGTTCTGCTGCTGGAGCTGGCGCCCGAAGCCGTCGAAGATGGCGACGGAGGTGTTGTAGTGCGGCGTGTCGCTGGTCAGGCTCCGGGTGGTCACCGCGGACGGTCCGGCCGAGCCGTTCACCGCGTAGCTGTAGACGATGCTCGGGTTCTGGCCCGTGGTGCGGCCCGGGTTCCAGACCTTGGTGAGCCGGCCGAGCGAGTCGTAGGCCGCCGAGGTGACCTTGGTGTTGATGTCGGTGGTGGTCAGCGACAGGTCGCGGGCCGGGTCGAGGGTGGTGACCGACTTCCACGGGGTGCCGCTGCCCGGGGCGGGGCTGAGCAGCGTGACGGTGGAGGTCAGTTCGCCGGGGTGCGCGGAGTCGTAGCTGGTGGTCGTGGTGGCGCCGTCGGGGTGCGCGGCGTCGGTCGAGTTGGGGTCGGTGGCGCTGACGGTGCGGCCGTAGAGGTCGTAACCGCTGCTGCCCGTGGTGGCGTAGACCGGCTTGCCGGTGCTGTCGTAGTGGTCGAGGACCTGGAGCGAGGTCGCGTTCCCGGTGTCGCCGGCCTGGCCGAAGGGCTTGTCGTCGAAGAGGGTCCGCTTGTCCGAGACGGTGTTCGCGGTGGCCGGCTTCGCGGTGCAGGCGTTCGTGCCGGACACGGTGACGGTCTCGTCGTTCAGACCGGTGATCAGCGGATCGGGGCCGGCCGCGTAGGAGGAGCGCATGCACTGCTCGGGCTGGCCGTCCGCGACCCGGTCGACGGTCGACGTGCGGTCGGCGTGGTCCGGGTCGCCGACCGTGGTGGTGGTGACGGTCTGCCAGGAGCCGTTCTTCTTCTTCGCCCTGGTGGTGGCGACGGTCTTCACGCCGAGGTAGCGCGCGGTCAGGGCCGGCAGGGACGTGCCGCGCGAGTGGCTCGCGGTGGGGTCGGAGGCGGTGGTGGTGGTGACGTCGTAGGCGACGATGCCGCCGTCCGCCTTGTCGTAGGTGTCGGTCTCGTAGCTCTGGCCCGACAGCCAGTCGGAGTCGGTGATCGATTCGCCGAGCGAGTCCTTGACGGTGACCGCGCGGTGGCCGCCGCTGCCGTTGTCGTCGCCGTCCATGCCCTGGAGGTAGTGGGTGACGGTCTGCGACTTGGGCCCGTCCTCACCGTCGCCCGTGACGGCGGTGACCGAGGCGAAGCCGCGGAAGTCGTTCCAGGTGCGGGTCTTGGGGTCGGTCAGCTCGCTGTCGTCGTAGTGCCAGGCCGCCGGGCCGTAGTCGTAGCTGGTGGTGACGGAGGGGGTGTGGCCGACCGGGTCGTTCTCGGTCACGGAGTCGACCTGGTAGCGGTTGAACCAGTCGGAGACCGGGTCGGCGCCGTACTGGCTGCCTGGCGGATACCACTTGACGTTATAGCAGGCCATGGTGTCCGACGCGGCGGAGGCCGGCATCACGTTGCTGATCCGTGAGCAGGCCGGCAACCGGTAGTCGACCTGGATCTGCTCGCCCGTCTCGGTGGTGATCCGCTGGATCCTGGGCCGGTTGAAGATGGCGGGCGCGGGGACCAGGTTGGTGCCGTCGACCCGGTTCGGCATCTCGACCGGGGTGAAGGTGACCGGCGGCAGCGAGAGGTCGGGGCCGTCGTGCCCGGTGCGCACGACGGAGTCGAGCCACATGCTGGGCTTGGTGCCGTCCTTCGGGTCGGGGAAGTGCTGGGTGAGGGCGTAGCTGTCGATGTCCTTGTATCCGCCGCCGGTCAGCCACTGGGTGCTGATGGTCTGCAGCCGCAGGTTCGACCAGAAGCTCTCGCCGTAGTTCTTGCAGGCGGTGGCGTCCTTGTCGCAGTTCTGGTCGAAGGGGACGTCCGGCCAGTGCGAGGCGTCGTCCTTGGTGAGGGCGGCGCCGTCGCAGGTGTAACCGCCGTCGGTGGAGCAGCGGCCCTCGGGGGCGGGCGTGAAGACCACGCGGGCGGGCGCCTTGAGCGCGCCCTTGGCGGTCACCTCGTCGGGCAGCCGTACGCCGTAGGCGATGGTGGTCAGCGCACCGCCGCGGGTGTACGGGGTGAGGGTGCCGGTGCCGTTGTTCTGGCCGGCGCCGCGCTCGTAGTAGTTGGTCTCGGGCTGGTAGCTGTAGGTGGTGAGGTTGCCGTGCGCGTCCACGGCGTAGTCCAGGTTGAAACGCCAGGCCGTCTGGCACCAGGAGGCGTCACCCTTGGCGGCGTCGTAGCAGGGGTCGGTGCTCTTGGGCGAGTAGACCGGCTCGGTCCAGGCGGAGTGGGTCGCGGGGTCGGTGCCGTCGCCGCCGGGCAGGTGGTTCAGGCCGAAGTAGTAGACGTTGCCGGTGGTGGTGCTGACCTTGACGTACTCGCCGGTGGGCGTGCCGTTGACCGCGCCGGACAGGAACTCGACCTTCGACCCGTCGTCGTTCTGCAGCCGCCACGTGCCTGGGCTCTTGTCGTCGTGGACCAGCTGGCTCGACTGGCCGTCCAGCGAGAGGGTGATGCTGTCGCCGCCCCAGCACATGTCGCTGGAGTGCGCGATGCCGTCGTCGTCGCACCCCTTGAAGGAGCGCTCGACGTAGCCGGGCGAGTAGTCCCAGCCGTCGCCGATCCAGGAGGACTGGGAGTTGGTGGAGGAGGTCAGGCCGTCCACCGAGGAGGAGTCGTAGGACAGCGCCACCGCCGGGGTGTCGCCACCGGGGGCCGGCGGCAGCAGGATCGGGTAGCTGTAGCCGAAGCCGCCGTTGGCCGAGCCCGCGGCCCAGGCGCCGCTGGGGTTCAGGCTGGTGGCGGCGTAGCTGCCGCCGCCGCCCGCGGGGGTGGTGTCAGCGGCGATGACGAGGCCGCCGGCGGCGGCCGTCGCGGCCGACGCCGCCGGACCGGTCGTCGCGGGGACGACCACGTCGGCGGTCAGCCGCCGGGTCGCCGGGTCGTAGTGCGAGGGCAGCGGCGTGGCGGCCGCGCAGCCGCGGGCCTGCGGGGTCGTCAGGGCGCAGGCGGGGATGGCGACCAGGCGCGAGCGGGCGGCGACGTCACCGCCGTAGGCCGCGTCCAGGGCGCTGACGTCGACACCGACCTCGACCGATGCCGCGGGTCCCGCGGCCGCGCGGGACAGCGCCACGACGGAGCCGTGGTAACCGGTCGCGGCGGCGGCCGCGGGCGGGACGACGTCGACGGTGACCGGGGTGCCGGCGGCGGCCGGCGCGACAGGCTTCGCGTCCGCGGCGGCGGCGGCTCCCGCGGCCGGCCCGGCCGGCTTGGCGGAGGCCGCGGACGGGCGCACCCACACGCCGAGCTTCGCGGCGCGGGCGGGCTGCGGCCGGGAGGACCCGGTGGCGGCCGGCAGGTCGAGCGTCGTGGTCCCCGCGACGGTCGCGGCCTGGGTGGGCGGCCCGGCCCACTCGGCAGGCACCGGGCGGTCCGGCTTCGGATGGGCGGGAGCCGCCAACTGCGCACCGGGGACCGAAGGGGTCTTCGGCAGCGGCGTGTCAGGAGGTGACCAGATCGTGTGCGGGTCGACGGGCTTGGCCGTCGCCTCCGCCGAGACCGGACCGAGAAGTGCCGCCACGGTGGCGAGCACCGTCAGCACATCGGTCCATCGTGAACGGCCCTTGGTTGTGCCGGGCCGAGCCTGTCCCCAAAGACCCACGAGAACTCCCTCGCAAGCGACCGGCCGCCGGGATCAGGTCCTCGACGGCCACAGGTGAGACGGCGAGGATATACTTCAGAACTCATATTTTTTTCATCTGGTAAAGTATGTTGACGATAGCTTTACCAAGTCCCGGGAACCTATCGGCTGACAGTCCGTCCGATGGGTGACATGTCGGATCTCGCCGCTTGACGAACGCCTCCCGCCTGCCCTTACTGTGCGGCTCCACAGCGCCACAGGGCGCCGCAAGGGAGGGGAGCCCGATGGGGGGCATCAGCAGATCCACGCGCGTGAAGCGCCGACGGGACAGGCACGGCAGACGGGCCGTCGGTGTCCTGCTGGCACTCGCACTCACGCTGGCGGGGGCGGCGACAGCGGGACTGGCAGGACCGGCGGCGGCCGACAGCGGTACCGATCCCGTCGACGGCCATGTCACCGGGCTTCCGGCGGACGCCACACCCGAGGCCCGGGCGGTGGCCCAGGCGCAGGCGAGCGGGCAGCCGGTCGTCGTCGGCGCGCTCACCACGCCGTACGCGCAGACCACCGCCAACCCGGACGGCACGCTCACCCAGGACAGCACCCCGACGCCCACCCGGGTCCAGCAGGGCGGCAGCTGGGTGGCGGTCGACAGCACGCTCAAGGCGAACGGCGACGGGACCCTGTCGGCCAAGGCCTCGCTCAACTCCCTGACCCTGTCCGGCGGCGGCAGCGCGCCGCTGGCGAAGCTGACCAGCCCGGACGGCAGGACGCTGTCGATCGGCATGCCCTTCCCCCTGCCCGCCCCCGCCCTGGACGGCGACACCGCCGTCTACGGCGACGTCCTGCCCGATGTCGACCTCGACGTCACCGCAACCGACGTCGGCGGCATCCGCGAGGTCCTGGTCGTCAGGACCGCGGCCGCAGCGGCGAACCCGGCGCTCGCCTCGCTGCGGCTGTCGACCACCGGCTCCGGGCTGACCATGCAGTCCGACACCACGGGCGGCCTGCAGGCGGTCGACGCCACCGGTGCCGTCGAGTTCGTCGCCCCCACCCCCACCATGTGGGACTCCAGCAGTCCCGGCGTGACCGCGGCGAAGGCCGCCGCCAAGTCCGCGCCGACGGCGGACGCCGCCGCGCCGCAGACCGTCGCGGGCACCGACCCCAGTACCCCCGATGGCCCCGGCACCGGGGCGCAGACCGCGCAGATCCCGGTCAGCGCCAGCGCGGACGCGGTCACCCTCACCCCGTCCGCCGACATCCTGCACGGCGCCGGCACGCACTACCCGGTCTACATCGACCCGTCCTACCTGCCGTGGAAGGCAGGCGCCCCCACCTGGACCTGGGTCCAGTCCGCCCACCCCGACGCGGACAACTTCGGGCAGTACGGCAGTTCCCACAGCTCGCAGCCGGGCGTCGGCGTGTGCGGGACCTACCCCGACGGCGGCAGTTGCTCACCCTCCGACAAGGAGCGCACCTACTTCCAGTTCAACACCGCGTCCCTGCACGCGGTCGAGGACACCCTCGGCGCTGCCACCCTGACGGTCACCCAGACGTACTCGGCGGACTGGAGCTGCACCAACAAGTACTCGGTACGCGCCTACGCGTCGAGCACCGCCATCGGCCACGGCACCAACTGGGGCAACCAGCCCGGCGGCAGCCTGGTCGGCACCGACAGCGTCGGCGGCACCGGATCGGCCGACTGCGGCGACGTCGCGTTCGACTACAATGCGCTGGGCGCCGTCCGCACCGCGATGGGCGGGACCAACCCGGGCGTGGTCACCTTCGGGATCTACGGCGACGAGTCCGACGCCAACGGCCTCAAGCGGGTGTCGAACAAGGCGACCCTGAGCGTCACCTACGACAGCGTTCCCGACCTCCCCACCGGCTTCACCGCATCCCCGACCCCGCGCTACGCCTCGAACAACACCAACCAGGGCTGCGAGACGACCGCGAACCCCACCACCTCCGCCTTCCTCGGCAACCCCGGGGCGCAGGGCCTCCAACTCAAGGCGAACGTCTCCAGCCCGACCAGCCCCGCGCAGCCGGTACGCGGCTACTTCGACCTGTGGGATACCGACGGGACCGTCGCCAGCGGTTACACCGGCCTGGCGGCCTCCGGCAACCAGGCCGTCTACACCGTCCCGTCCAGCAAGTTGGAGGACGGCGGCTCCTACGGCTGGGACGTCGCCTCGGACGACGGCATCCTCACCTCCGCGGCCGCGCCCAGCGCGCACTGCCACTTCCGGGTGGACCTGACACCGCCGACGGTCACCGTCCCCACCGCACCCGACCTGATCCCGGCGGGCTCGCTCCCCGTCACCTTCCCGCCCTCGGGCAACGGCCAGGTCACCGGCGTCTTCGCGGGCGGCGGCGGCTGGGTGCCGTTCACCGCGACGGACCCGGCGCCGCACGGCACCCCCTCGGGCCTGGCGTGCATGCACTGGAGCTTCGACCCGACCCTGGCCGACGCGGGCTGGCAGTGCGGCGCCAAGCTCCCGACCTCCGCCGGCCTGGCGGTCTTCCCCACCCACTGGGGCACCAACATCGTCTACATCCAGGCCGAGGACAACGCGGGCAACTACTCCGGCATCGTGCCCTACGCCTTCTATGTGCCGTGGAACCCGCACGGCCCCGCCCCGGTCTTCGGCGACACCACCGGTGACGGCTCCCCCGACGTCGTCATCCCGGCGACCGACGGCAACCTCTACGCCCACTCGGTGCCTGGCAACACCCAGGCCACCAGCCCCGCGGTCAGCCTCGGCGCCAAGGCCATCGACTCCCCCGGCGGCGACGTCTGGAAGAACTACCAGATCAGCCACCGCGGCAGCATGCGCAGCGGGCTCAACGTCGACGACCTGATCGTCCACAAGGCCGGCTCGCCCGGGATGGACTTCTACTTCAATCCGGGGAACACCGGCACCGACGGCCGCTTCGACAAGAAGCAGGAGATCGCCAAGCCGCCGTGCGCCGGCTGCACCGACTACGCCGCCGACTGGTCCACCACCCTCCAGGTGGTCGCGCTCGGCGACGTGTCGAGCACCAGCCTGGACGCCGGCCACTTCGGCCACTACACCGGGCTGCTCACCACCGAGACCAACAGCGCCGGCGACGCGGCCCTGTGGTTCTACCCGACCGTCGCCTACGGGACGCTCGGCGCGCCGGTGAAGGTCGCGGCCACCGGCTGGAAGAACCTGGACCTGATGTCCCCCGGCGACAGCGCGGGCACCGGCAGACCCGGCCTGTGGACCCGTAACCGCGGCACGGGCGACATCGACAGCTACACCCTCACCACCGGCACGACCAGCACCGACGCCAACGGCGACCCGCTGGACGATCCGGCGCCGATCGTCACCGGGGTCAGCGCGGGCACCAAGTTCGGCAACCTGGTCACCGCCAACGACCCGCTCGTCGGCTCGGACGGCGACCTCACCGGCGACGGCATCCCCGACCTGTGGTCGGTCTCCAGCGCCGGCAGCCTCAACATCCGCCCCGGCACCACCGCCACCGGCGCCGCCGGCTCACCGGTGACCGGCACCGCCGCCTTCTACACCATCGGCAGCAACGGCAGCGCCGCCGACCAGTGGCCGCTGAGGAACTCGCTCGCCGACATCGACACCGGCAACCCGGCCACCGCCCACGGCGGCACCAGCTGGGGCACCGACCACACCGGCGCGGCGACCTCCGCGGCCGTCTTCGACGGCTCCACCGGGTACCTGCAGAGCGCGCACGCCGCCTTCGACACCAGCAAGAGCTACACCGTCTCGGCCTGGGTCAAGCTCGGCTCCACCGCCGCCACGATCACCGCGGTCAGCCAGAGCACCGTCAACCACCAGGCCTTCTACCTCGGCTACCAGCAATCCACCCATGACTGGTACTTCCAGACGATCACCACGGACGCCACCACCGGCGTCGGCTTCCCCACGGCGCACGGCGGTACCCGCGACGCGGCCGGCCAGGAACAGCCCGCCGCCACCGGGCTATGGACGCTGATCACCGGTGTCTACGACGCCGACACCCATATCCAGACCCTCTACGTCAACGGAGTCGCCGCCAACACGGCGGCGCAGAACACCACTCCGGTCTACGCCACGGGCGGCCGGCTGAACATCGGCGCCAACGCGATCATCGGCAGCACCGCCCTCTACAACCAGTGGAACGGCTCCGTCGCCGACGTCCGCACCTACCCGGCCGCCCTCACCTCCGACGAGGTGCACCACCTCTACACCACCTCGTAGCGGGTAGGCCGCCCGGCCGGCGCGCGGTCCGGGGTCAGTTGACCCGGGCCGCGCGGTGCCGGACGGCGCGGAGGCGGGCCTCGGCGGGCAGGTCGGGCAGGCCCGCGGAGGTGCGCGCGCGTTCCAGCACCTCGGAGTCCAGGCCGGTGACGACGTCCTGCGGGGTGGCGTGCGCGGCCAGGCCCATCACCAGCCGCACGGCCGGCGTACCGCGGTGCCGGGTGAGCACCGCGTTGGACCACTCGACGCCCTGGTAGGCCTCCGACTCCGAGCGCAGCACGTCCTCCAGCGCCCGGCCGCGCAGCAGCGCGCCCTGGCCGTCACCGCTATCGATCCTGATCTGCCGCAGCCGCTTGGCGCGGGCCTGGGCCAGCAGCCACCACAGGGCGGCCACGAAGAGGATCGCGAGCACCGCGATGACCACCGGCCACCACCAGTCGTCGGACCGGAACCGGGTCCTGTTGTGGTCGGTGAGCAGCACGTCCTTGGGGCCGGTGATGGGCCACCAGTCGGGCACCGTGAAGTCCCAGTGGCGCTGCAGGTCGAAGCTGCCGAACAGCACCGCCAGGCCCACCACCAGCAGGATCAGGCCGATCAGCCCGAGCAGGACCCGGTTGAAAGTGGTGCGCATCGCACGGTCACCCCTTCTTCTCTGCCCGCTGCAAGTGGATGCTCAGCTGCGGCTGCCTGGCCAGGCCCAGCTGCCGTACGGCCTCGCCGAGCACGGACGTCAGATCGCTGCGCACCGCCTCCAGTTCGCGGAAGTGCGAGGTGGCGCGGGCCTTGATCTTGCGGCGGCCGACGACGACCTTGGCCCAGCGCACCCCGGAGACCTCCATCGCCCGGTCCCGCAGCACCAGTTCGGCCGCGTGCCGGTCCAGTCCGGCGCGGACGCCCGCCGAGCCGCTGCGGGCCATCGGCAGCACCTCGCGCTCGCCGGGGGTCAGGGCCAGGATGAGCATCCACAGGCCCAGCGCGGCCGCCACCGCGGCGCCGAGGGTGATCCAGATGTCGTCCAGATGGCGGGTGGCCAGCTGGTGCGCGAGGCTGACCCGCCACTGCAGCGCCTTGTTGCCGGCGCGGACCGAGGCGACGTCGTAGAGGAACAGGCCGGCCAGGCCGAAGATCACCGCGGCGGCCAGCGCGGCCGGGAGCCGGCGGCCGGACCAGAAGCGGCGGACCTTGAGGCTGCTGCCGCTGCCGGGCAGCCCGGAGGTGTCGGCGGACGGCTCGACCTCGGGTTCCTTGGCGATGCTGACCCGCGCGTTCTCGGAGTCGGGCCTGGTCGGTTCCTGTCCACGGTAGACATGGCTGCCGGAGTCGTCGCTCATTCGACCCTCCCCTCGTCCTTGCGGGCCGCTGCCGAGTGCAGCCGCTCGACCTCGACGGCCACCTCGGGCACGTCCATACCCGTCAGCGCCTCGACCCTGCCGGTGACATGGCGGCGGACCGTGGCGCACACCGCCCCGAGATTCGCCGGATACCCCAGCTCCAGGGCCAGCCGCAGCCGGGCGGTGTCCTTGCGTACCGACACCGCGGCGTGCGGTTGCGCCTCGCGCGGCACCAGGTCGGCGCCCGGCGCGTGCGCAAGCACCTCACCGGCCGCCTGTGCGGCGATCTTCGCGACGACCCGGTCGGCGATCCGCAGGGCGCCGCGTTCGGCGGCGGGGAGCTGCCCGGGCGCGGCTGACACCATCAGCGCCGCCGGTCACGGTCGCGGTCGCGGTTCCGCGACCGGAAGAAGTCGCCGGGTTCGAGGTCGCCGTCGAAGAACTTGCCGGCCACGAAACCGACCGCGCCGAGCAGGGCCACCACGAGAAAGGCGCCGAAGCCGCCGAAGTACCCGGCGAACCCCAGTGCCATGCCGGCCACCAGGCCGATCACCGCCATGCTCATCGTCCGCTTCCCGTCCGTTCGGCCGCGCCCGCCCGTACCGCTGCGGGGCGGATCTCAGGGGCAGTGTTCCGCACCGGCGCCACTACTGGACCCGCTGGTCACGGTCGTCGTCATCGTCCTCGTCCGGCAGCTTCACGTCACCGACCGCGATGTTGACCTCGACGACTTCCAGCCCGGTCATCCGCTCGACCGCGGCGATCACGTTCTCCCGCACCGCGCGGGCGACCTCGACGATCGACACGCCGTACTCGACGACGATGTCGAGGTCGAGCGCGGTCTGCACCTCGCCGACCTCGGCCTTGACGCCGCGGGTCACCGAGCGGGTGCTGCCGGGGACGCGGTCGCGCACCGCGCCGAACGTACGGGACAAGCCGGTGCCCATCGCGTGGACGCCCACCACGTCACGCGCGGCGAGCCCGGCGATCTTCTCCACCACTCCGTCGGCGATGGTGGTGCGGCCGCGGCTCGCGGGGTCACCGAGTGCCTTGCGGGCCGAGCCGCCCGCGGTGCCCTTGTCGAGGGTCCTGCCGCCGTCCGCCACGAGTGACGAGCCGTCGGGCTCCGGCCGGTTGTGCTGCGCGCTGTCCGTCATCGCGAGTCGTCCCTTCGTATGGGCTGCTCCGTGCACCACACTATGTGCGCATGCCCGAGCGCGCTGCGGGGATGCGCCCACAGGGGACGGCCGACCCCCCATCCGAGTGGTCGGCACAGCGGAAGGCGATGAAGCCCGGTGACCATGGACCGACTGGCCAGGACCGTCAGGGAACAGGTGGCGCTGGGACGGCTCCTGCCGCTGGGCGAGGCCGGGGACGCCGCCTGGATCACCGAGAGCGCGGCCGTCGCCGCCCTGCGGCGGGCCGCGGCCGTCGTGCCCGGGGTACGGCTGGGCGCGGTGGCCCTGACGGTGGGTGAGGTCGCACCCGAGCCGGAACGGCTGGGCAGTGCCGCACCGGTGGGCGCGCTGCCGTATCTGCCGCTGCGTATCACCGCGGACTTCGAAGCGTCGCTCGACGAGCCGCTGCCGCACACCGCCGACCGGCTGCGGGCCGCGCTGTGGGCGGCGGCCGGCGAACGGCTGGGCCTGCCCGTCGCCTCGGTCGACCTCGCGGTCACCGGGCTGATCGACGGCGAGGTGATCGCGGACCCGGTGCTCGAAGGCGTCGTGGTGGACGACGGTGACCCGGCGCGCGAACTGGCCGGCGGTCCCGCTGCGGGCGATCCCGCAGCCCGGGTGGCGGCCGCCGCGCTGCTGGTGCCCGGTGTCGTGCGGCTGACCCGGCGGCTGGCCGGGCTCGGCGCCGGTGTCCGGGTCCGCGACACCGCGGCGGGCGAGGGCGACTACGCGTGCCGCCGGGTCCAGCTGCAGTTCGCGGTGGCGGCGGGCCACCGCCCGTACGTGGTGGCCCGGGCGGTGACCGCGGCGATCAAGCCGGTGGCGGTGACCGACTCCCCCGGTCCGGTGCTCACGGCGGTCGTGGTGACCGACACGCAGTGAGCCGCCGCCGGGTCTACTCGGCGCCGGCCAGGCTGCGCAGCCGCCGGGTCTGGGCGGCGCGCTCGGCCGCGAACTGCTCGGTCTCGGTGTGGATCAGGGCAGTACGCAGCAGGGCCTTGGTCTCGTTGACGGCGTCGCGCGGCGGGGCAAGCAGGGCGGCCGTCAGATCGGCGAGGGCGGCGTCGAGGTCGGCGGCCGGCACCACGAGGTTGGCCAGCCCGGTGCGCTCGGCCTCCTCGGCGTGCACGTAGCGGCCGGTCACGCAGATCTCCAGCGCGCGGCCGTAGCCGACCAGCTCGGCCAGCGGCTTGGTGCCGGTGAGGTCGGGCACCAGCCCGAGGCTGGTCTCGCGCATGGCGAACTGCACGTCGTCCGCGCACACCCGCAGGTCGCAGGCCAGCGCGAGCTGGAAGCCGGCCCCGATGGCGTGGCCCTGGACGGCGGCGACCGTGATCAGGTCGGTGCGCCGCCACCAGGTGAAGGCCTGCTGATACCGGGAGATGACCGTGTCGAGCTCGGCCTCCGACCCGCGCCCGAGCTCCAGGAACGACGGCCCGCCGTCGAACCCCTCGGGCGTGAACGCCTGCCGGTCGAGACCGGCGGAGAAGGACGGGCCCTCGGCGCGCAGCACCGCGACCCGTACCTGCCCCGGCAGCAGCCGGCCCGCCTCGATCAGCGCCAGCCACAGGGCGGGCGACTGCACGTTGCGCTTGGCCGGGTTGCACAGGGTGATCGTGGCGACGGTGCCGGTGCGGTCCAGGACGAGCCGGACTCCGTCGCGTTCGAGCAGGATCTTGTCATCGGGCATCGGGCACCTCCGAGCGGACCGCGGACTTGATTACTACTGAAGAGTAATCACCCGGTCGGTTCGCCGGCCCGCGGGGTGCGGGAGATGCCCGCCCGTCGCATCGGCTCGTCAGGGCCCGGTCAGGCCGTGACCGCCTTCTTGCCCCGGGTCGCCCCGCCGCGACCGCGCAGGGTCACGCCGGACTCGCTGAGCATCCGGTGCACGAATCCATAGGACCGGCCGGTCTCCTCGGCCAGTGCCCGGATACTGGCTCCGGAGTCGTACTTCTTCTTCAGGTCTGCCGCGAGCTTCTCGCGCGCGGCGCCGGTCACCCGGCTGCCCTTCTTCAGAGTCTCGGCCACCCGTGCCTCCTCCAGGGAAGTGCGCTATGGACTCTCATGATCACCCCTAAGCGCCTTCCTGGCCACCCATTCGACAAGGTCCGTCACCCGACATTCGCCACGTGAATGCCGGGATACGGGGCCAAGAACGGGTTCCGGCCGGAAATTTCCGCCGCGCAATTCCCGGCCGCGAACGTCATCCGCGCAATACCAGCAGGTCAGCGGGCGTGGGTAAGGTGTTTGCCGATGTCACACCACTGATCACCCTGCACAGCCGCCCCGCGGGCGACAGGGTGCGGGCGGTACCAGCCGGACTCACACAGATGACGGACCCGCGGTGGGCCGAATGATCGAATCGGCATGATCACCCGGCGTCCGAGCAGGTCGGCGGCGGTGCCGCCGGCCCCGGCCTGATCGGGCGCCGCGGCCGGGGTCGGGCGGCCCGGCCGGCAGACCGGCCCGCGACCCGCGGTCAGGCCAGCGAGACCAGGTCCGCGTAGTCCTGGCCCCACAGGTCCTCCACGCCGTCCGGCAGCAGGATGATCCGCTCGGGCTGCAGTGCCTCCACCGCGCCCTCGTCGTGGGTCACCAGCACCACGGCGCCGCTGAAGGTGTGCAGCGCGCCCAGGATCTCCTCCCGGCTGGCCGGGTCCAGGTTGTTGGTCGGCTCGTCGAGCAGCAGCACGTTGGCGCTGGAGACCACCAGCGAGGCCAGCGCCAGCCGGGTCTTCTCACCGCCGGACAGCACACCGGCGGGCTTGTCGACGTCGTCACCGGAGAAGAGGAACGAGCCGAGGATCTTGCGGATCTCCACCAGGTCGGTGTCCGGCGCCGACGAGCGCATGTTCTCCAGCACCGTGCGCTCCGGGTCGAGCGTCTCGTGCTCCTGCGCGTAGTAGCCGAGCTTCAGCCCGTGCCCCGGGGTCACCTCGCCGGTGTCCGGCGTCTCCACCCCGGCCAGCAGCCGCAGCAGCGTGGTCTTGCCCGCACCGTTCAGACCGAGGATGACCACCCGCGAGCCGCGGTCGATCGCCAGGTCGACATCGGTGAAAATCTCCAGCGAGCCGTACGACTTGGAAAGGCCGCTCGCCATCAGCGGCGTCTTGCCGCACGGCGCCGGATCCGGGAAGCGCAGCTTGGCGACCTTGTCGGAGACCCGCACCGCGTCCAGACCGGCGAGCAGCTTGTCGGCCCGCCGCGCCATGTTCTGCGCCGCCACGGTTTTGGTGGCCTTGGCGCGCATCTTGTCGGCCTGCGAATTGAGCGCGGCGGCTTTCTTCTCCGCATTGGCGCGTTCCCGCTTGCGGCGCTTCTCGTCGGCTTCGCGCTGCTGCTGGTACAGCTTCCAGCCCATGTTGTAGACGTCGATCTGGGAGCGGTTCGCGTCCAGATAGAAGACCTTGTTGACGACCGTCTCGATGAGGCTCACATCGTGGGAGATGACGATGAATCCGCCGCGGTACGTCCTCAGGTAGTCGCGAAGCCAGCTGATCGAGTCCGCGTCCAGGTGGTTCGTCGGCTCGTCGAGCAGCAGGGTGTCCGCGTCGGAGAACAGGATCCTGGCCAGCTCCACGCGGCGGCGCTGGCCGCCGGACAGGGTGTGCAGCTGCTGGCCGAGGATACGGTCGGGCAGGCCCAGGGCCGCCGCGATCGTGGCCGCCTCGGCCTCCGCGGCGTAGCCGCCCTTGGTGAGGAATTCCGTTTCCAGGCGGGAGTACTTCTTCATCGCGTTCTCGCGGGTGGCGCCCTTTCCGTTCGCCATCCGCTCCTCGTTCTCGCGCATCTTGCGCAGCACGGTGTCGAGGTCGCGCGCGCCCAGGATGCGGTCGCTGGCCAGCATGTCCAGGTCGCCGGTGCGGGGGTCCTGGGGGAGGTAGCCGACCTCCCCGGACCGCGTCACGCTCCCGGCGGCGGGCTGGCCCTCGCCGGCCAGCACCTTGGTCAAGGTGGTCTTTCCGGCGCCGTTGCGGCCGACCAGGCCGATGCGGTCGCCCTTGGCGACCCGGAAGGACGCGGATTCGATGAGGATGCGCGCGCCGGCGCGCAGCTCCAGGCCGGTGGCAGTGATCACGGGGTTGGCTCCATGGCGTGACGGATGGCCTCACGGCCGGGTGGGCGTGTCGGTGAACGCCAGAGCTAATCGAGGAACAGTGCGGCCATGGGGCCAGTCTACTGGCTCCGTGCAACTGCCTTCGCCCCTGTCCGCCCGGGCCGGGCGGCCCCCTCCACCTGCCACCCTCCTCGTGGCGCACGCCCCGACGCCCCCTGCACCACGCGCGGCAGCCTCTTGCCCACTGCCGGGCGGGGGCTTTCCCGTGCCACGTACGGTGCCCCGGTCGCCTGCGGCCCGGCGGGGGCTTTCCGACGGTAGTGCCGCGTGCGGGTGGCATGTCGCCCGCGGCCCGGCGGGGGCTGGTCGCGCAGTTCCCCGCGCCCCTGAGAGCTCGGCCTCATCCGCAGAGGGCAACCCCCAGGGGCGCGGGGAACTGCGCGACCCGCCACGACGGTGGGAAAGGTGTATCGCTGCCGCAAGTGGCAATCACCTGGGGGCGCGGGGAACTGCGCGCCAAGCCAGGACGGCGGGGCGGGCGACATGCCACCGCAGGTGGCAACCCCCCCAGCCCCAGAGAGGTTACGCCTCACCCGTGTGGACCTGGAAAGCCGCCTTGCGCATCGCCTTGGCCAGGACCGGGTCGGGGTGGGCGGCGGCCAGGGCTACGAGGACCTGGACGGTGCGGGGGTGGCCGACGTCGCGGACCTCTTCGAGCAGGCCGGGCACCGAGCCCTGGACGGCGGTCTCCAGGTGGCTGACCAGCAGATGATCCTCGCCGTGGTCCGCGACCGCGGCCGCCGTGTCGACCCACAGCCACGTCGCCTCCTCCCGCGTGAGCAGCCCCGTGGCGGTGTCGGGGTCGCCGCCGTCGAGTTCGGCGAGCCACAGGACCGCGTACGGCCGCAGCACCGGCTCGGTGACGACCGCGCGGACGGCCGGCTCGGCGGGGTCGCCGACGACCCGCAGCGCCTCGAACGCCAGCCCGCGCAGCAGCGCGTCGTCACCGCGGGCGGTGTCGAGGAGTTCGGCGACGGCCGGGGCGACGGGCCGAGCGGCGAGCCAGGCGCGGTATTCGGCGCGGGCCGGTCCCGGCGAGAGCCGGGCGCAGGCGCGGAGCATCGTGGCCGCGGACTGCTCCATGTGCCCGGCGGGCCCCTGCGCGGCCACGCAGATCTGCTCCAGCTTGACCCACACCGCCCAGCTGCCGAGCGGCGTCAGGGTGACCTCGTCGGGCCGCTGCGGGTCGCGGGGGCGGAGCGCTCCCACCCGTGCGGCGGCCTCCAGCGTCCAGTCGAGCAGCGTCGGAAGCGGGTCGCCCGCCCCGTCCGCGGGCGGCTCGTGGCGTTCTGTGCGCAGTTCGGCGACCCGCTGGCGGAGCAGGTCGAGCAGCGTGTCGATCGGCACGGGGCCGTTCGACAGGTGCAGGAAGGACAGCAACTGCGGTGCCGCCTCCACGACTTCGGCGACCAACGCCGGGTCGGGGCCGCTGCGGTCGCCGGGCAGGAAGGGGTGGGCGAGGGACCAGGCGTCGAAGAGCGCGACCCAGCCGCGCAGCACCGCGGTGTCGTCGGTGTCCCAGGCCCGCAGCCGCCAGCCGGGGCGGGCGGCGCCGCCGTGCAGTTCGATCAGCCCGGACAGCCTGGCTCGGTCCCAGGCGGTGCGGATCTGGCCGGGTGTCAGATCCAGCGCGGCCGAGGCCTTGGCGAGCGCGTCGGCCGGCAGTATCCCGGTCGGGCCCGCCGTACCTGGCCCGGTGCCCGCCCAGCGTGCGAGCCGTGCGGCGGCGGCGAGTTCGGCCCGGGCGAGCCGGGCGAGTTCCGGCAGCGGGGGCGTGCCTTCCGGCGGGCGCGGAGGCCTTGACCTGCGCGTGGTCGCTGTCCTGCGGGCCGCGGTGAGCGGCCGGCGGGGGACGAGGCGGAGCGGAGTGTCTCGCGGGCTACGGGACGTCACTGGAGCAGTCTCGCCGTTGTGCGCCCAGATTCCCAATCGGCCGGGAATTCCGCACCCCGACGCTCACATGAGCGGGGTCAGGAAGCGGCGGAGGGTCTCCTCGTAGCCGGCCGGGTCGACGTTCCACATCGCCCCGTGCTCGGCGCCGCGCACGGTGTGCAGGACCACCAGTTCCGGGCGGTGCGCCGCGAGTTCGCGGGACCGCCCCCAGGGCGCGAGGCTGTCCTCGGGGCCGTGGAAGATCAGGGTCGGCACGGTCGGCGGCGCCGGGTCCGCCGGGGCGGCGCCACGCCGTCCTGACGGTTCCGTACGTGCCTCCGCGGCGCGTACGGCCAGCGGGGCCAGGGTGCCTGGCAGCCCGTGCGACTCCGCGGCGGCGGCGACCGTCGCCCGCCAGTCGAGGACCGGCGAGTCCAGCACCAGGCCGCTGACGCGGTTCTTGACCGCGGACAGGTGCTGCGCGTGCAGTGCCATGGTCGCGCCGGTGGACCAGCCGTAGAGGACGATGCGCTCGGCGCCGTACTGCAGGGCGTAGCGCATCGCCGCGTCCAGGTCGCGCCATTCGGTGCGGCCCAGGTGGCCGATCCCGTCGGGCGGCGGCGGGGCCTCCTCGTCGCCCCGGTAGCCGAGGACCAGTTGGGTGAAGCCGTGGTGGTGCAGGGCCGGCAGCACGTTCATCGCGTGCGCGCGGGTCGTGCCGAAGCCGTGCACCGTGATCACCCAGGAGTTGCGGTCGCCCGGCAGGTACCAGCCGGGCAGCGGGCCCAGCTCGCTCGGCACGTCCACCTCGGTGTAGTCCAGGCCCAGTGCCGCCCGCGGGTTCCCGTAGTGCACCTGCGGGGTCAGCCGGACCGCGCTGCCCGCGTCGAGCGAGCCGTGCGGCACGGCGAGCAGTTTCCTGGTGACGGAGTAGGCGGTGCCGTCGGCCACGTCGCCGACCAGCGCGTGCACGCCGTCGGCGGCCAGGCCGTACCTGCCGCGGCGTGCGGAGGCGGTGGTCCTGGTCAGCACGACGCGGTCCTTGGTGACCGCGTGGACGGTCACCATTCCCTCCGGTACCGGGCCCGCCTCGGGCGGCTTGAGGGCGAAACGCGAGCCGTACCGGCCGACCGCCACGACGGCGGCGGTACCGGCACCCAGGGCGGCGGTGGCTGTCGCCACCGCAGTTCGTAGTCGCATCCCGTCCAGTCTCACCGACCCCCACGGCTCCGGCCACTCGGGCGCGGGTTTCGAGGGCCGCGCCGTCAGGCCGGGGGCTGGCCGTAGCCGGCGAGGCGGTCGGCCGCGGAGGCCAGGTCGGTGGGGGTGAGGAGGCGGGGCGTGCCGGCGGAGGTGGCGAGGAGCCAGACGCGGCACATCCACTCCAGCTGGGCCGTGCGCTCGTACGCGCTGGCGAGCGTGGAGCCGTGGGAGAGGGTCCCGTGGTTGGCCAGCAGGCACGCCGTGCGGTCGCGCAGGGCGTCGAGGGCGGCGGCGGCCAGTTCCGGGGAGCCGTAGAGCGCGTAGGGGGCGACGCGGACCGGACCGCCGAGGGCGGCGGTCATGTAGTGGATCGGCGGCAGCCGGTCCACCAGCGTGGACACCGCGGTGGCGTGCGGCGCGTGCGTGTGGACGATCGCGCGGGCCTCGGTGCCGCGGTAGACGGCGAGGTGGAGGGGCAGTTCGCTGGTGGGCCGCAGCTCGCCGCGGACCTGCCGCCCTTCGAGGTCGACGGCGACCGCGTCCTGCGGGCGCAGCCGGTCGTAGGGCACGCCGGTGGGCGTGACGACGACCAGTTCGCCGGCCCGCGCGGACACGTTGCCCGACGTGCCGACGACGAGCCCTTCTGTGACCGTACGGCGTGCCGTGCCGACCACGTCCGACCAGGCTTTCTCGACTTCGTCTCGCACGGCGGCGTCCTTCGCGGGTCGGGTGCGGGCCAGGCGTTGCCGTGGCCGCCGGGAGGGCAGTAGCGTCCCCGCACATCACAGGGGTCCACAGCGATTGCAGGTGCATTATGGCCACCGTCAACGGCGGTATCTCGTTCTGGTACGCGGGCACCGGCATACCGATGCCCCGCGAGCCGCTGCCCGGCGACCGGGAGGCCGACGTCGTCATCGTCGGCGGCGGCTACACGGGGCTGTGGACGGCGTACTACCTCAAGCAGGCCGTGCCCTTCCTGCGGATCACCGTGCTGGAGGCGAGATTCTGCGGTTACGGCGCCTCCGGCCGCAACGGCGGCTGGCTCTACAACGGCATCGCCGGCCGCGACCGCTACGCCAGACTGCACGGCCACGACGCGGCGGTCGCGCTCCAGCAGGCGATGAACGCCACCGTGGACGAGGTGGTGCGGGTCGCCGCCGTCGAGGGCGTCGAGGCGGACATCCAGCAGGGCGGCGTGCTGGAAGTGGCCTACTCGCCGGCGCAGTTGGCGCGGCTGCGGGCGTACCACGAGCGGGAGACGGCCTTCGGCGAGAAGGACCGGGTGCTGCTGGGCGCGGCGGAGTCGGCGCGCCGGATCAGGGCGGCGGGCACGGTCGGCGCGAGCTGGACCCCGCACGGCGCCCGGGTGCAGCCGGTGAAGCTGCTGCAGGGGCTGGCCGCGGCGGTGGAGCGACTCGGGGTGACCATCCACGAGTCGACCGCGGTGACCGAGATCCGTCCCAAGCACGCGGTCACCCCGTACGGCACGGTCCGCGCGCCCTATGTGCTGCGCTGCACCGAGGGGTTCACCGCGTCGGTCAAGGGGCAGCGCCGCACCTGGCTGCCGATGAACTCCTCGATGATCGTGACCGAGCCGCTGCCGCCCGAGCTGTGGGCGACGATCGGCTGGGAGGGCGGCGAGACGCTGGGCGACATGGCGCACGCGTACATGTACGCGCAGCGCACCGCGGACGGCCGGATCGCGCTGGGCGGGCGCGGGGTGCCGTACCGCTTCGGCTCGCGCACCGACAACGACGGGCGGACCTCCGACCGTACGGTGGCGGCGCTGCGCGAGGTGCTGGTGCGGCTCTTCCCCGCGACGGCCGGGGTCGCGATCGACCACGCCTGGTCGGGGGTGCTCGGCGTGCCGCGGGACTGGTGCGCCAGCGTGCAGCTGGACCGGACGACGGGCCTGGGCTGGGCGGGCGGCTACGTCGGCAGCGGGGTGGCGACGTCGAATCTGGCCGCCCGCACGCTGCGGGACCTGGTGCGGCAGGACTCGGGCCAGGGGCACGGCACCGAGCTGACGGCGCTGCCGTGGGTGGGCCACCGGGTGCGGCGCTGGGAGCCGGAGCCGCTGCGGTGGGCGGGGGTGCGCGGGATGTACGCGGCCTACCGGGGTGCGGACCGGCGGGAGCTGACCGGGCGCAGCGCCGCGACCGACCCGGTGGCGCGGTATGCCGACCGGATCTCCGGGCGGCACTGAACAGGCCAGCCGTGGAGTAGCGTTACCAGTCCGTTCACCTCCGCGTCATCTCGGCACCGCGAGTCCGCCGCCAGTTCACCTTCCGTTCACCAATGATCCGTACGGTCGCCTCGCCACTGTCCGATCGAACGATTGCCTGGGTCCATGGAACACATGACGCTCCTGATCGGAATCGTCATCGCCACCGCACTCGTGTTCGACTTCACGAACGGCTTCCACGACACCGCCAACGCGATGGCCACCACCATCTCCACCGGTGCACTCAAACCCAAGACGGCGGTGGCCATGTCCGCCGTACTCAACCTCGTCGGCGCCTTCCTGTCCGTCGAGGTCGCCAAGACCATCTCCGGCGGCATCATCGACGAGTCCGCCGGGATCAAACCCGCGATGATCTTCGCGGCGCTGGTCGGCGCGATCGTCTGGAACATGCTGACCTGGCTGGCCGGCCTGCCGTCCAGCTCCTCGCACGCGCTGTTCGGCGGCCTGATCGGCGCCACGCTGGTCGCCGTCGGGCGGCACGGGGTGCACGGCGAGGCGGTCGTGATGAAGGTCCTCATCCCGGCGCTCGCCGCGCCGATCGTGGCGGGCCTCGCCGCCACGCTGGCCACCCGGCTGAGCTACCGCGTCGGCCGGGACGCCGATCCGCGGAGCACCGCCAAGGGCTACCGCGCCGGGCAGATAGCCTCCGCGAGCCTGGTCTCGCTGGCCCACGGCACCAACGACGCGCAGAAGACCATGGGCGTCATCACCCTGGCGCTGATCACCGGCGGCGTCGTCGCCCCGCACTCCGACCCGCCGCTGTGGGTCATCGTCTCAGCGGGCGCGGCGATCGCGCTGGGCACGTACATCGGCGGCTGGCGGATCATCCGCACCATGGGCAAGGGCATCACCGACATCCAGCCGCAGCAGGGCTTCGCGGCGCAGACCGGTGCGGCCGCGACCATACTCGCCTCCTCCCACCTGGGCTTCGCGCTGTCCACCACCCAGGTCTGCTCGGGCTCGGTGATGGGCGCCGGGCTCGGCCGCACCGGCGCTGTGGTGCGCTGGAGCACCGCGGGGCGGATGGTCGCCGCGTGGGCGCTGACGCTGCCCGCAGCGGGCCTGGTCGCGGCCGGCGCCGCGCTGCTGACCGACCAGGGCACCTGGGGTGTGGCCACGGTCGCCGTCGCGGGTCTGGCGATCTGCGCCTCGATCCGGACCGCGGCCCGCCGCAAGCCGGTCACCCACGCCAACGTCAACGACGAGCCCGCAGCCGAGCCGCAGGGCGCGGTGACCGCCGCCATCGCCGCGGTGATCCCGCCGCCGGCCGGACCGCTGCCGGCCACGCCGGCCGGACCCGCCGCCCCGACCACCGCGACCGCCTGAAGGAGCCCCGTATGAGCATCGACTGGCACGCCCTCGGCACGGTCCTGGCCGTCACGCTGCTGTCCACCGTCGGCCTGGTCGGGGTCTTCACCCTCGGCGTGGTCGGCCTGTCCAGGCCCGGCGCGGCCGTCGCCCGCGGCGGTGCCTACGCCTGCTTCGCCGCCTGCGCCGCCGCGGTCGCCTGGGGCATCTGGCTGATCGTCGCCAAGTAGTGCCCGCCGGCGGCGCCGGGGTGTGGACCTCACCACACTCCGTCGCCGCAGGTCAAGGGCTGGTTGACGGGGTCACGCGCACGTGGTGGACTGCGGGGGCCATACGGCGGCAGGAGAGGAAGTCCGGTGCGAATCCGGCGCGGTCCCGCCACTGTCACCGGGGAGTGCGCTCCCAACCCGTACGTCACGGCCGGCTCGCCGGTTGGAAGACCGGGAGCGCGTTGATCCGGGAGCCAGGAGACTCTCACCGCCGGTCACGTCGAACCAGGGCGCGGACCCTGAGTGAGGACTTCTGCCATGCCCGGCACCCTTCCCTTTCCTCCTGATCCGCGTCCCGGCAGTCCGTGCCGGCGCACCCCGTCCTCCCGGGGTGTGACGGCGGCCTGAGCTGATGCGTGCCGATCGCGTATACGCGTACGGCGCCGCGCTCGGCTTTCTCGGCGATCTCGTCGCGGGTGACCCGCGCCGCGGCCATCCGGTCGCGGCGTTCGGGCGCGCGGCGGGGGCGGTCGAGCGCCGGATGTGGCGGGACGACCGGCTCAGCGGCGCCGTCTACGCGGCGCTGTGCGCCGGCGCCGTGGCGGGTGCCGTCGCCCTCGCCGGGCGGGCGGTGCGGCCGAACGCCGCGCTGTCGGCCGGGCTGACCGCGGCCTGCACCTGGTCGGTGCTCGGCGGTACGTCGCTGGCCCGGGAGGCGCGGGCGGTCGCGGCGGCGCTGGACGCCGGGGACGTCGAGGCGGCCAGGGCGCGGCTGCCGCACCTGTGCGGGCGCGACCCGCAGCACCTGGACGCGGACCAGATCGCCAGGGCCGTGGTGGAGTCGGTCGCCGAGAACACCTCGGACGCGGTGGTCGGCGCCCTGGTCTGGGGCGCGGTCGGCGGGCTGCCCGGACTCGCGGGCTTCCGCGCGGTCAACACGCTGGACGCCATGGTCGGGCACCGTTCGCCGCGCCATCTGCGCTTCGGGTGGGCCGCGGCCCGGCTCGACGACGCGGCCGGCTGGCCGGGCGCCCGGCTCACCGCGGCGCTGGCGGCGCTGGCCTCCCCGCACCCGATGGACGCCCTGCGCACCTGGCGCCGGGACGCCGCCGCCCATCCGAGCCCGAACGCGGGCCCCGTGGAGGCGGCCTTCGCCGGCGCCCTGCGGCTGCGGCTGGGCGGGACGCTGTCCTACGCCGGCCGTACCGAGCACCGCCCCGTCCTCGGCGCCGGCTACCCCTCCCCCACCCCCGCCGACATCCCCCGCGCCATCGCCCTCTCCCGGCGCGTGTCCGCCCTGTCGCTGGCGCTGACCGTGTCCGCCGCGCTCCTGCTCCCCCGCCTCCGCCCGGCGGCCGGCGGCCCGGTGGTGCCGGATCCGGCGGGTCCGGCGCTTTCGGTGCGTCCGGCGCTTCCGGCGCTTCCGGCGCTTCGCGGCGAGGGGGTGGCCCCGTGCACGGGCTGATGATCGCGGGGACGGCGTCCGACGCCGGGAAGAGCGTCGTCACCGCCGGAGTGTGCCGCTTCCTGGTACGCCGGGGGATGCGGGTCGCCCCCTTCAAGGGGCAGAACATGTCGCTCAACTCCTTCGTCACCCGCGACGGCGCCGAGATCGGCCGGGCACAGGCCATGCAGGCGCAGGCCGCCCGGGTCGAACCGACCGCGCTGATGAATCCGGTGCTGCTCAAGCCGGGCAGCGACCGCAGCAGCCAGGTCGTCCTGCTGGGCAGGGCGGTCGGCGAGATGTCGGCCCGCGGCTACCACGGCGGCCGGCAGGGCGAGTTGCTCGACGTGGTCGCGGACTGCCTGGCCGAGCTGGGGCGTTCGTACGACGCGGTGATCTGCGAGGGCGCCGGGAGCCCGGCCGAGATCAACCTGCGCCGCACCGACATCGTCAACATGGGCCTGGCGCGCCGCGCCGGGATCCCGGCCCTCGTCGTCGGTGACATCGACCGCGGCGGCGTCTTCGCCTCGTTCTTCGGCACCACCGCCCTGCTCGCCCCCGAGGACCAGGCGCTGATCGCCGGCTACGTGGTGAACAAGTTCCGCGGCGACGTGACCCTGCTGGAACCCGGCCTCGACATGCTGCGCGAGCTCACCGGACGCCCGACCCTGGGCGTGCTGCCGTACGCCCGCGGCCTCGGCATCGACGAGGAGGACGGGCTGCGGGTCAGGGAGTCCGACGCGGGGCGGCCGTACGGCGAGGACGTGCTCCGGGTCGCCGTCGTCGCGCTGCCGCTGATGTCGAACTTCACGGACCTGGACGCGCTGGCCGCGGAACCGGGCGTCGCCGTGCGCTTCACCGACCGCCCCGAGGACGTCGCCGACGCCGACCTGGTGGTGCTCCCCGGCACCCGCGGCACCGTCAAGGCGCTGGAGTGGCTGCGGGCCCGCGGCCTGGCGGACGCGGTGCGGCGCCGGGCCGCCGAGGGCCGCCCGGTGCTCGGCATCTGCGGCGGCTTCCAGATCCTGGCCGAGCACATCGAGGACGACGTCGAGTCCAGGGCCGGTACGGTCCCCGGCCTCGGCCTGCTGCCCGCCCGTATCCGCTTCGCCGCCGCCAAGACCCTTGCCCGGCCCACCGGTCGGGCCTACGGCGAGACGGTCGAGGGCTACGAGATCCACCACGGCGTCGCCGAGGTCCTGGGCGGCGACGAGGACTTCCTCGACGGCTGCCGGGTCGGCGCGGTGTGGGGCACCCACTGGCACGGCTCGCTGGAGAGCGACGGCTTCCGCCGGGCCTTCCTGCGCCGGGTCGCCGCCGCGGCGGGCCGCCGCTTCGTCCCGTCGCCGGACACCGACTTCGGCGCGCTGCGCGAGGCGCAGCTCGACCGGCTCGGCGACCTGGTCGAAGAGCACCTGGACACCGCCGCGTTGCTGCGGCTCATCGAGGACGGCGCGCCCGCCGGACTCCCCTTCGTCCCACCGGGGGCACCATGACCACCGTTCTGCTGCTGTCCACCGCCGACACCGACCTGCTCGCCGCGCGCGCCGCGATGGACGCGCACCCGGGCACCGCCTCTTACCGCATCGCCAACCCCTCCCGGGTCGATCCCGCGGTCGAGCTGCCCGGGCTGCTCGACGGCGCCGACCTGGCCGTGGTCCGGCTGCTCGGCGGTCGCCGGGTGTGGGAGGAGGGCCTGGCGGCGATCGCCGCCTCGGGGGTGCCTTCGGTGCTGCTGGGCGGCGAGAGCGTCCCGGACGCCGAGCTGATGGGGCTGTCCACCGTCCCGGCGGGCGTGGTCGCCGAGGCGCTGCGCTACCTGGTGGAGGGCGGCCCGGAGAATCTGGCCGAGCTGGCCCGCTTCCTGTCCGACACGGTGCTGATGAGCGGCGAGGGCTTCGAAGCGCCGCGCGCGATGCCGCAGTTCGGTGTGCACGGCGCCTTCGGCCACGAGCCGGACCGCCCCACGGTCGCGGTGCTCTTCTACCGGGCCCACGAACTGTCCGGCAACACCGGCTTCGTGGACACCCTGTGCGCGGCGATCGAGGAGCGCGGCGCGAACGCGCTGCCCATTTACTGCGGTTCGCTGCGCGGCGCAGCCGAGATGCAGCGGATGGTGGGGGCCCTGAGCGAGGAACGAGCGAACGGCACCCGCCAGGAGCGGAGTCGAGGCGAAGCGCGCACAACAGAGGGGCGCGGCGCAGCCGAGATGCAGCGGATGGTGGGGGCCCTGAGCGAGGAACGAGCGAACGGCACCCGCCAGCTGGAGGGGCCGGACGGTGGGCCGGGGCTGTATGACCTGTTGGGGCGGGCCGATGCCATCGTGGCGACGGTGCTGGCGTCCGGCGGGACGGTGCCGGCCGAGGCTTCGGCGGGTGGCGCGGACGAGGCGTGGGACGTCGGGGCGCTCGCCGAGCTCGACGTGCCGGTCCTGCAAGGCCTGTGCCTGACCTCGTCCCGCAAGGCGTGGCTGGAGTCGGACGCGGCGCTGTCGCCGATGGACGCGGCGATGCAGGTGGCGATCCCGGAGTTCGACGGCCGGCTGATCACCGTGCCGTTCTCGTTCAAGGAGGCCGGCGAGGGCGACGTGCCGGTCTACGTCGCCGACCCGGAGCGGGCCGCCCGTGTCGCGGGCATCGCCGTCCGGCACGCGGCACTGCGGCACAAGCCGAACGCCGACAAGCGGCTCGCGCTGGTCTTCACCGCCTACCCGACCAAGCACGCCCGGGTCGGCAACGCGGTCGGCCTCGACACCCCCGCCTCGGCGGTCCGGCTGCTCGAAGCGCTGCGGGACGCGGGTTATGTGACCGGCGAACACCCCGCTGGAGGCGACGAGTTGATTCACCGGCTGATCGCGGCCGGCGGGCACGACGTGGAGTGGCTGACCGAGGAGCAGCTGGCCGCCGCCCCCGCCCGGGTGCCGCTCGCCGACTACCAGCGGTGGTTCGCCACCCTGGACGAGGATCTGCGGGCCGGGATGCTGCGGCACTGGGGCGAGCCGCCGGGCTCGCTCTACGTGGACGGCGACGACATCGTGCTGGCGTCACTGCAGTTCGGGAACGTCGTCGTGCTCATCCAGCCGCCCCGAGGCTTCGGCGAGAACCCGATCGCCATCTACCACGACCCCGACATGCCGCCCTCGCACCACTACCTGGCCACCTACCGCTGGCTGGAGCACACCTTCGGCGCGGACGCCATCGTGCACCTGGGCAAGCACGGCACGATGGAGTGGCTGCCGGGCAAGGGCCTCGGGCTGTCGGCGGGCTGCGCGCCCGACGCGGTGCTCGGCGAACTGCCGCTGGTCTACCCCTTCATCGTCAACGACCCGGGCGAGGGCACCCAGGCCAAGCGGCGCGGCCACGCGACCGTCGTGGACCACCTGGTGCCGCCGATGGCCCGCGCCGAGACCTACGGCGACCTGGCCAAGCTCGAACAGCTCCTTGACGAGTACGCCCTGGTCAACGACCTCGACCCGGCGAAGGCCCCGGCGATCCGCAGCCAGATCTGGGAACTCGTCCGGGCCGCCGAGCTGCACCACGACCTGCACGTCGAGGAGCAGCCCGGTGACGGCGACTTCAACGACTTCGTGCTGCACGTCGACGGCTGGCTCTGCGAGATCAAGGACGTCCAGATCCGCGACGGCCTGCACATCCTGGGCGGCGGCCCGGTCAACGAGGCACGCGTCAACCTGGTGCTGGCAGTGCTGCGTTCGGCGCAGATCTGGGGCGGCGCCGGAGACGCGCTGCCGGGGCTGCGGGCGGCGCTGGCCGCGCATTTCGGCCTGGTCGAGAAGGAGTTGCTGGCCGAGCCCGGCGCGCCCGCGGCCGTACCGCCCGCACTGACCGCCCTCGCGGCGGGCCCGGCGCGTACCGCCTCGGACGCCGTGGACCTGCTGGAGCAGCTGGCCAGGCGGCTCGCTGAGACCATGGAGCAGCGCGGCTGGGGCGCCGGGGCCGCCGCCGAGGCGGTACGCGAGGTGCTGGGCGGGGCCGAGGTCCCGGCGGCCGTGCGAGTGCTGGACTTCGCCGCGACGGAGGTCGTACCCCGGCTGGCCCGCACCACCGACGAGATCGACCACATCCTGCGGGCGCTGCGCGGCGGTTACGTCCCGGCCGGGCCCTCCGGGTCACCCACCCGGGGGCTGGTCAACGTGCTGCCGACCGGGCGGAACTTCTACTCCGTCGACCCCAAGGCCATCCCGTCCCGGCTGTCCTGGGACGTCGGCACCGCCCTCGCCGACTCGCTGCTCGCCAGGCACCTCGCGGACAACGGCGGCTACCCGGCGTCGGTGGGACTGACGGTGTGGGGCACCTCCTGCATGCGCACCCAGGGCGACGACATCGCCGAGATCCTGGCGCTGCTGGGCTGCCGCCCGGTGTGGGACGACGCCTCCCGCCGCGTCACCGGCTTCGAGATCGTCCCCGCGGCCGAGCTGGGCCGGCCGCGTATCGACGTCACGGTCCGCATCTCGGGCTTCTTCCGCGACGCCTTCCCGCACGTGGTCGCCCTGGTGGACGACGCGGTGCGGGCGGTCGCCGAACTGGACGAGCCCGCCGACGTCAACTACGTGCGTGCGCACGCCGATGAGGACACCGCCCTGCACGGCGACCGGCGGCGGGCCACCGCGCGGATCTTCGGCTCCAAGCCCGGGGCGTACGGCGCCGGCCTGCTGCCGCTGATCGACGCGCGCAACTGGCGCTCCGACGCCGACCTCGCCGAGGTCTACGCGGTGTGGGGCGGCTACGCGTACGGCCGCGGGCTGGACGGGCGGCCCGCGCGCGGCGACATGGAGGCCGCCTTCCGCCGCATCCAGGTGGCGGCGAAGAACGTCGACACCCGGGAGCACGACCTCGTCGACGCGGACGACTACTTCCAGTACCACGGCGGCATGGTGGCCATGGTCCGCCATCTCACCGGGTCCTCGCCGGAGGCCTACGTCGGCGACAGCGCGCTGACCGACCAGGTCAGGACGCGCACGCTGGGCGAGGAGACCCACCGGGTCTTCCGTGCGCGGGTCGTCAACCCGCGCTGGATGGCGGCGATGCGGCGGCACGGTTACAAGGGGGCCTTCGAGATGGCCGCCACCGTCGACTACTTGTTCGGCTACGACGCCACCGCCGGTGTGGTGGACGACTGGATGTACGAGCGGCTGGCGTCGGAGTACGTCTTCGACGCGGAGAACGCGGACTTCATGCGGAAGTCCAATCCCTGGGCCCTGCGGGGGATTTCGGAGCGGTTGCTTGAGGCGGCGGAGCGGGGGCTGTGGGCCGAGCCCGACGCGGCCACGCTGGCGCGGCTGCGCGAGACGTATCTCGCCCTGGAGGGCGACCTGGAGGGGGACGCGTGAGGGCGCCTGCGGCGGGCTCTGCTCCCCGCCCCGCCCCTTCCCGAAACCGGGGCTCCGCCCCGGACCCCGGTCCTCAAACACCGGACGGGCTGGATACGCCGGGCGGGCTGGAGAGGCGCAGTGGGCTGGATGTGCCGGGCGTGACGAACAGCGACGAGGAGTCATCGTGACGATGCCGTATCCGTTCACCGCACTGGTCGGGCAGCAGGATCTGCGGCTCGCCCTGGTGCTCAACGCGGTGTCGCCCGCCGTCGGCGGGGTGCTCGTGCGGGGGGAGAAGGGGACCGCGAAGTCGACGGCGGTGCGGGCGGTGGCCGCGCTGCTGCCCGGGCTGCGGGTGGTGCCCGGGTGCAGGTTCTCCTGCGAACCCGGGGCCGCGGACCCGCAGTGCCCCGACGGGCCGCATCCGGCGGACGGCGGCGGCGCCGTGGAACGGCCCGCGCGGCTGGTGGAGTTGCCGGTCGGCGCCTCCGAGGACCGGCTCGTCGGCGCGCTGGACATCGAGCGCGCGCTCGCCGAGGGCGTCAAGGCCTTCGAGCCTGGCCTGCTCGCGGCCGCGCACCGCGGGGTGCTGTACGTCGACGAGGTCAACCTCCTGCACGACCACCTGGTCGACCTGCTGCTTGACGCGGCCGCGATGGGGGCGAGTTACGTCGAGCGCGAGGGCGTCTCGGTGCGGCACGCGGCCCGTTTCCTGCTGGTCGGCACCATGAACCCCGAAGAGGGCGAGCTGCGGCCGCAGTTGCTCGACCGCTTCGGGCTGACGGTGGAGGTCGCCGCGTCCCGCGAGACCGACGAGCGCGTCGAGGTGGTGCGGCGGCGGCTGGCCTACGACGCCGACCCGGGCGCTTTCGCGGCGCGTTGGGCGCCGCAGGAGCAGGAGGTGCGCGAACGCATCGTCGCCGCCCGCGCGCTGCTGCCCGACGTGCGGCTCGGCGACGCGGCTCTGAGGCAGATCGCGGCGACCTGCGCGGCCTTCGAGGTCGACGGGATGCGCGCCGACATCGTGATGGCCCGCACCGCGTCGGCGCTGGCCGCCTGGGCGGGCCGCACCGTGGTGCTGGCCGAGGACATCCGGCAGGCGGCGCTGCTCGCGCTGCCGCACCGGCGGCGCCGTAATCCCTTCGACGCGCCGGGGCTTGACGAGGACAAGCTCGACCAGACGCTGGAGCAGGCCTGGGCGGAAGCCGGACCGGACCCTGACTCCGAGCCCGACCACGACCCCGATTCCGACCCCGATTCCGACCCCGGGAAGGGGGACGGGGACGGCGGACCGGACCCCGATCCCGACCCGGACGGCGGCGGGGGCGGCGGCGGGCAGCCGGAGCCGGACGGCGGTGCGCCGGAGGGCGACCGGCCGCACCCGGCCGCCGGGGACGCCCCGTCCGACAGCCCGCCGCCGGCGCCCGGCGGCGAGGCCGGTCCTGGCGAGCAGCCCGCGGCACCGGCAGCCGAGCCGTTCAAGGCGCGGACGCTGACCGTACCGGGGCTCGGCGAGGGCGCGGCGGGCCGGCGTTCGCGGGCGCGGACCGCACAGGGGCGGACGACCGGGGCCCGGCGGCCGGACGGCGCCCTCGGCAAGCTGCACCTGGCGGCGACCGTGCAGGCGGCGGCACCGCACCAGCGGGCGAGGGGGCGCAGCGGCCCCGGACTCGTGCTGCGCAGGGACGACCTGCGGCAGGCCGTACGCGAGGGCCGCGAGGGCAACCTGGTGCTGTTCGTGGTCGACGCATCGGGTTCGATGGCGGCCAGGCAGCGGATGTCGGCGGTGAAGGGCGCGGTGCTCTCGCTGCTGCTCGACGCCTACCAGCGGCGCGACAAGGTCGGACTGGTCACCTTCCGCGGCACCGGCGCTGAGCTGGCCCTGCCGCCGACGTCCTCGGTGGACGCGGGCGCGGCCCGGCTGGAGACGCTGCCGACCGGCGGCCGTACGCCGCTGGCCGCGGGCCTGCTGAAGGCGCACGAGGTGCTGCGGATCGAGCGGCTGCGCGACCCGTCGCGGCGCCCGCTGCTGGTGGTGGTGACCGACGGGCGGGCCACCGGCGGCCCCGATCCGGTGGCGCTGGGCGCCCGGGCGGCCCGGCTGCTGGCCGCGGCGGGCACGGCCGCGGTGGTGGTGGACTGCGAGTCGGGGCCGGTACGCCTCGGCCTGGCGGGCGCGCTCGCCGCCGACCTCGCCGGGGTCGCGGTCACGCTGGGGGAACTGCGGGCGGACACGGTGTCCGCCCTGGTCAAGGACATCAGGAGGGCCGCCTAGTGCCGCAGGGACAGCCGAGCACGGTGCCCGACGACGGTCTGACGACCCGGCAGCGCCGCAACCGCCCGCTGACGATCGTGCACACCGGCGTCGGCAAGGGGAAGTCGACGGCGGCCTTCGGCCTCGCGCTGCGCGCGTGGAATCAGGGCTGGCCGGTCGGGGTCTTCCAGTTCGTGAAGTCCGCGAAGTGGAAGGTCGGCGAGGAGCGGGCGCTGCGGGTGCTCGGCGCCTCCGGCGAGGGCGGCACGGTGGCCTGGCACAAGATGGGCGAGGGCTGGTCGTGGGTGCAGCGCTCGCCGGAGAGCAGCGAGGAGGCCGCCGTCGAAGGCTGGCAGCAGGTCAAGCGGGACCTCGCGGCGGAGACCTACCGGCTGTACGTGCTGGACGAGTTCGCGTACCCGATGCACTGGGGCTGGGTCGACACCGCCGAGGTCGTGTCGGTGCTGCGGGACCGGCCGGGCACCCAGCACGTGGTGATCACCGGCCGCAACGCACCGCCCGCGCTGGTCGACGCCGCCGACCTCGTCACCGACATGTCGAAGGTCAAGCACCCCATGGACACCGGCCAGAAGGGGCAGAGGGGCATCGAGTGGTAGCCCGCCTCGTCATCGCCGCGCCCACCTCCGGCAGCGGCAAGACCACCGTCGCGACCGGTCTGATGGCCGCCTTCGCCGGCGCCGGCCTCGCCGTGTCCGCGCACAAGGTCGGCCCGGACTACATCGACCCTGGCTACCACGCCCTGGCCACCGGCCGCCCAGGCCGCAACCTCGACCCGTACCTGTGCGGCCCGCAGCGCGTCGCCCCGCTCTTCCTGCACGGTGCCGCCGGCTGCGACCTGGCCCTCGTGGAGGGCGTGATGGGCCTCTTCGACGGCGCCGCCGGCCAGGGCGAGCTGGCCTCCACCGCCCAGGTCGCCACGATCCTGCGGGCCCCGGTGGTGCTGGTCGTCGACGCGTCCGCCCAGGCCCGGTCGGTGGCCGCGCTCGTCCACGGCTTCGCGTCCTTCGACCCGCGGCTGCGGATCGGCGGGGTGCTGCTCAACAAGGTGGGCTCGGACCGGCACGAGCGCATCCTGCGCGAGGCGCTGGAGGAGGTCGGGGTGCCCTGCCTCGGCGCGATGCGGCGCGACACCGGCCTGGTCGTGCCCTCCCGCCACCTCGGCCTGGTCCCGGCCGCCGAACGAGCCACCGACGCACGGCACTTCGTCCGGGCGGCGGCGGCCGCCGTCCGCGAGTCCTGCGACCTGGACGCGCTGCTCGCCCTGGCTCGTACGGCACCCGCGCTCCAGGCCGAGCCCTGGGACCCCGCGAGGGAGGTGGACACGGCGGCCGGGCAGATCCCGCCCGTCCGGCGTTCGAGGACCGGGGGCGGGGGCCCGGTGGGTGGGGCGCCCCGCGTGCGCGTCGCCCTCGCCACCGGCCCCGCCTTCACCTTCCACTACGCAGAACAGGCCGAACTGCTCACGGCGGCGGGAGCGGAGGTCACCCCGTTCGACCCCCTGACGGACGAGTCGCTCCCCCCGCGCACCGACGGAGTCATCCTCGGTGGCGGCTTCCCCGAACTCCACGCGGCGGAGCTCGCCGCCAACGCCGCCCTCCGCCAGGAGATCGCCGGCTTCCCCGGCCCGGTCGCCGCGGAGTGCGCGGGCCTGCTCTACCTGTCCCGCACCCTCGACGGCCGGCCGATGTGCGGCCGGCTGCCGGTCGCGGCCACGATGACCGGCCGCCTCACCCTCGGCTACCGCGAGGCCGTCGCGCTGACCGGCAGCGCGCTCGCCGCACCGGGCACCCGGCTGCGCGGGCACGAGTTCCACCGCACGGCGGTGGACCCGCCGCGGGGCGCCGCCCCGGCGTGGGGCTTCACGCATCCCGAACGCCGCACCGAGGGCTTCGTGGACGGTGCCGTGCACGCCTCGTATCTGCATCTGCACTGGGCCGCCGAGCCGTCGCTCGCGACCCGTTTCGTCGAGAGGTGTGCCGCATGGACCTGCGACTGACCGGGGTCGGGGTCGGCCCCGGTGACCCGGAACTGGTGACGGTCAAAGGGGTGAACGCGCTGCGCGCCGCCGGGGCGGTGGTGGTGCCGGTGCTGGACACCGGCGAGACGGGCCGCGCGGAGGCGACCGTACGGCACTACGTGGCGGCGGACCGGATCGTCCAGGTGGTCTTCGCGCTGAACGAGCGGTCCGACCGGGCCCGCCGCGAGGCCGCGTGGGACGCGGCCGGGGCGCGGGTCGCCGAACTGCTGCGCACGCACGGCTCGGTGGCCTTCGCGACGATCGGGGACCCGAACGTCTACTCGACGTTCACCTATCTCGCGCACACCATCGGTGAGTTGTTGCCGCAGGCGGACATCAGCTCGGTGCCGGGTATCACCGCGATGCAGGACCTGGCGGCCCGCAGTGGGGCCGTACTGGCTGAGGGCACCGAGCCGTTGACGCTGGTGCCGGTGACCGCCGGGGCCGCGGTGCTCAAGGCGGCGCTCGAAGGCCCGGGCACGGTCGTGGCGTACAAATTCGGCCGGCTGGCGGCCGAGGTCGCGGCCGCGCTGGCGGCGACCGGCAGGACCGAAGGTGCCGTGTGGGGCAGCGCGCTGGGGCTGCCGGAGGAGTCGATCCGTCCGGCGGCCCGGTTGCTCGACGGCCCGCTGCCGTATCTGTCGACGCTGATCGCGCCCCCGCGGCGGGACGGCCGGGGAGGGAAACTGTGAGCGGCAAGGTCACCATCGTGGGCGCGGGGCCGGGCGCGGCCGACCTGCTCACCTTCCGGGCCGCCGCGGCCATCGCCGCCGCCGACATCGTCATCTGGGCGGCGAGTCTGGTGCAGGCGGCGGTACTCGAACACGCCAGGCCGGAGGCGGAGATCCTGGACTCGGCGACGATGTCGCTCGAGGACGTCGTCGCGGTCTACCAGCGCGCTCAGCGGGAGGACCTGCGCTGCGCGCGGATCCACTCGGGCGATCCCGCACTGTGGGGCGGTACGCAGGAGCAGGTCGACCGCTGCGCGGACCTCGGCATCGAGGTCGAGATCGTGCCGGGGGTGTCGTCGTTCTCGGCGGTCGCGGCGCTGGCCGGGCGGGAGTTGACGATTCCCGAGGTCGCCCAGTCGGTGGTGCTGACCCGTCTCGGCGGTGGGAAGACGCCGATGCCGCCGGGTGAGGAGGTGCGGGAGTTCGCCCGGCACGGGACGACGATGGCGGTCTTCCTGTCCGCCGCCAGGTCCGGGCAGCTCGCCGCCGAGCTGCTGGAGGGCGGCTATCCGACGGACACGCCGGTCATCGTCGCCCACCAGGTGAGCTGGCCCGAGGAGTTGCTGCTGCACTGCACGATCGCGACGCTGGAGGAGACCGTCAAGGCGCACCGCCTGTGGAAGCACACGCTCTTCCTGGTCGGGCCGGCGCTGTCCGCGTCGGGGACGCGGTCACACCTCTACCACCCCGGGCACTTCCACGGTTTCCGGCGGGCCGACCCCGTCGCGCGGCGCGAACTGCGCGAGTCCCGTGGCTGACGCGGTGATCACGGTCATCGGTACGGGGACGGGCGGGCCGCCGCCGGTCGTCGGCGCCGCCGACCTGGTCGTCGGGGCGGCCCGCCATCTCGACGCGGCCGAACTCCCGAGCGGCGCCCGGCGGTTGGTGCTCGGGCCGCTGGCTCCTGCGCTCGACGAGATCGGCGCCTGCGCGGCCGCCGGCCGCCGGGTGGTGGTGCTGGCGTCCGGCGACCCCGGTTTCTTCGGGATCGTACGGGCGCTGGGCGCGCGGTTCGGCGCGGCGGCGCTCGACGTACGGCCGTCGGCGCCGTCCGTCGCGGTCGCCTTCGCCCGGGCCGGGCTGAGCTGGGACGACGCGGTCGTGGTCAGCGCGCACGGGCGGGATCTGCGGGCCGCGGTGAACGTGTGCCGGGCGCACCAGAAGGCGGCCGTCCTGACCGGGCCCGGCGCCGGGCCGGCCGAACTGGGGGCGGCGCTGGCCCGTACCGGCCTGGACCGGCGGCTCGTGGTCGCCGCCGGGCTCGGCTCCCCGGACGAGGCGGTGGTCACCGTCTCCCCGGCGGAGGCCGCGGCGCGGGACTGGGGCGACGCGGTGAGCGTCGTGCTGTGCCTGCGGCCCGGCGCCCCGGCGCCCGCCGCCGCCACGGTCGCCGGGCCGGCCGGCGCTCCCGCCGGATGGGCGATGCCCGAGGAGGACTTCTCGCACCGGGACTCGATGGTCACCAAGTTCGAGGTACGGGCGCTGGCGCTGGCGCGGCTCGGGCCGCGTACCGGAGAGCTGGTCTGGGACATCGGGGCCGGGTCCGGCTCGGTGGCCGTGGAGTGCGCGCGGTTCGGAGCGGCGGTCGTCGCGGTCGACAAGTCGGCAGAGGCGGTGGCCCGGGTGCGGGCCAACGCGGCGGCCCACGGGGTGGACGTCGAGACGGTGCTGGGCCGCGCGCCCGCGGTGCTCGGGCGGCTGCCCGACCCCGACGCCGTCTTCGTCGGCGGCGGCGGCTCCGACGTGGCGGCCGTCGTGGCCGCGTGCGCGCGGCGGGCGCGGCGGGCGGTGGTCGTGACGCTCGCGGCGGTCGACCGGGTCGCCGAGGTCCGTGCCGCCCTCGGGGCGGCGGGCCTTGCGGCCGATGGCGTCCTCCTGCAGTCCTCCCGCCTGGCACCGCTGCCCGGCGGAGTCACCCGGCTCGCCGCGGCCAACCCCGTCTTCGTGCTGTGGGCCGAGCGGCCCACCGCCACCCGTACCGAAGGAGCACCCGCGTGATCGGCCTCATCTCCGCCACCGCGGCGGGCAGGACCGGCTGCGACCGGCTCGCCGCCGCGTGGCCGGAACGTACCCGCCGCTACGACGGCGCCCCCGTCCGCGACCTGCTCCCCGTCGCCTTCGCCGAGTGCGACCAGCTCGTCCTCTTCCTCGCCACGGGTGCGGCGGTGCGGCTGCTCGCCCCGCTGCTGGCCGGCAAGACCGCCGACCCGGCCGTCGTGACGGTGGACGAGGCCCACCGCCACGCGATCGCCCTGCTCGGCGGCCACGCCGCCGGGGCGAACGCGCTGGCGCTCGCGGTGTCGACGGTCCTGACCACCTCGCCGGTGATCACGACGGGGACCGACGCGACCGGCACGCCGGCCCTCGACACCCTCCCCTACCCCGCGGAGGGCGCGATCCCCGCCGTGACCCGCGCCCTCCTCGACGGCACCCCCGTCCACCTCCACGAGGACGCCACCTGGCCCCTCCCCCCCCTCCCCACCACCCCACCACCGGGTGCGACGGGCCGCGCCGCCACCGGCCCGGCTGCCCCGCCCACGCGCGGGACCGAACGCCCCACCCCCGACCCCACTGCCGCGACGAGCGAAAGTGGTCTCGTCGTCTGGGTCACGGATCGGGTTGTGGAGGGCGGGGAGGGGACCGTCGTGGTGCGGCCGCCGGGGCTGGTGGTGGGGGTCGGGGGGAGCCGGGGGGCCGGGGTCGGGGAAGTGGTCGGGCTGGTCAGGGGGTGCCTGGCGGAGGCCGGGCTCGCGGAGGGGAGCGTCTGGCGGATGGCCACCGTCGAGGCCAAGAAGGACGAGGCCGGGATCGTGGGGGCGGCGGCCCTGCTGGGCGTGCCGCTGGTCACGTTCGGGGCCGAGGCGCTGGCCCTGGTGGCCGTGCCCAATCCCTCGGCGGCGCCGCTGGTCGCGGTCGGCACCCCGTCGGTCGCCGAGGCGGCGGCCCTGCTGGCGGCCGGCCCCGGCGGCGAACTCGTCGCCGAGAAGCGGAAGTCGGCGATGGCCACGGCCGCGGTGGCGCGGCGCAGGCCGCGCGGGCGGCTGGCGGTCGTGGGGCTCGGCCCGGGCGCCCGGGACCTGCTGACGCCCCGCGCGACAGCGGAGTTGCGCCGGGCCTCGATCGTCGTCGGCCTCGACCAGTACGTGGCGCAGATCCGCGATCTGCTGCCGCCCGGCACCCGGGTGCTGGAGTCGGGGCTGGGCGCCGAGGAGGAAAGGGCGCGCACCGCGGTGGCCGAGGCCCGCGCGGGCCACGCGGTCGCGCTGGTCGGCAGCGGTGACGCCGGGGTGTACGCGATGGCCTCGCCGGCCCTGGCGGAGGCCGCTGACGACATCGACGTCGTCGGCGTGCCCGGCGTGACCGCGGCCCTGGCGGCTTCGTCGCTGCTGGGCGCCCCGCTGGGCCACGACCACGTGTCGATCAGCCTGTCGGACCTGCACACCCCGTGGGAGGTGATCGAGCGCCGGGTGCGGGCGGCGGCCGCCGCCGACCTGGTGGTCACCTTCTACAACCCGCGCAGCCGCGGCCGCGACTGGCAGCTGCCGAAGGCCCTGGCGCTGCTGGCCGAGCACCGCGGGCCGCGCACACCGGTCGGCGTCGTACGGGCGGCGTCCCGCCCGGACGAGGAGGTCACCGTCACCACCCTGGCCGACGTCGACCCGGCCACCGTGGACATGGTCTCGGTGGTCACCGTCGGCAACACCGCCTCCCGTGTCGTCGCGGGCCGGATGGTGACGCCGCGCGGTTACCGCTGGCAGGCCGGCCGGGACGGCGAAGGCGGTGGCGCGTGAACCGCGTCGTGCACCCCATCGAGCAGGAGTCCTTCCGCATCCTGCGCTCGCGCCTTGACACCTCGGGGCTTCCGCCGCTGCGCCGCGCGGTGCTGGAGCGGGTGATCCACTCCAGCGCGGACCTGGCCTACGCCACCGACCTGGTGGCGGACGAGGCCGAACTGGCCGCCGCGCACACCGCGTTGCACGCCGGTGCGCCGATCGTGGCCGACGTCGGCATGGTCGCGGCGGGCATCACCGCCCGCCGGGCGGTGTGCCGGCTCGCCGACGCGGTGGCGGGACAGGGGCTGACCCGCAGCGCGCACGCGGTCCGGCTGGCGTACGAGCAGGTCGGCCCGGGCGCGGTGTGGGTGATCGGCTGCGCGCCGACCGCGCTGGAGGAACTGCTCGTGCTGGACGCGGCCCCCGCGCTGGTGATCGGCCTGCCGGTCGGCTTCGTGGGCGCCGCGGAGAGCAAGGCCCACCTGCGCGCTTCCGGCCTGCCCGCGGTGAGCAACATCTCGGAGAAGGGCGGCTCCGCGGTGGCCGCCGCCGCGCTCAACGCGCTGCTCTACACCCCTGCCGCAGTACGAGAATCCAAGGAGAACGACCTGTGACACCCCCCGCATTGCTCCTCGTCGGCCACGGGACCCGTGACGAGGCGGGCGCGAGCGCCTTCCGCTCCTTCGTGGCGGAGTTGGGCGCCGCCCACCCGGGGCTGCCGGTCGGCGGCGGCTTCATCGAGCTGTCGCCGCCCCCGCTGGCCGACTCGGTCGCGGCGCTGGCCGACGCGGGCGTGAGGGACTTCGCCGCGGTGCCGCTGGTGCTGGTCTCCGCGGGGCACGCGAAGGGCGACATCCCGGCGGCGCTGGCCCGGGAGAAGCAACGGCACCCGGGGACGTCGTTCGCGTACGGGCGGCCGCTGGGGCCGCACCCGGGGCTGCTCGCGGTGCTTGAGCGGCGGGTGGACGAGGCGCTCGCGGGAGCGGACCGGGCGGGCGCGACGGTGCTGCTGGTCGGGCGCGGCTCGACCGATCCCGACGCGAACGCCGAGGTCTTCAAGGCGGCCAGGCTGCTGTGGGAGGGCCGCGGATACGCGGGCGTGGAGGCCGCGTTCGTGTCGCTGGCCGAGCCGTCGGTCCCGGCCGGCCTCGACCGCTGCCGGCGGCTGGGCGCGCGGACGGTCGTGGTGCTGCCGTACTTCCTCTTCAACGGGGTGCTGCCGGACCGGGTACGCGAGCAGGCCGCGGTGTGGGCGGCCGGGCCGGGCGGCGGCACCGAGGTGCGGTGCGCGGACGTGATCGGCCCGGCGCCGGAGCTGGCGGAGCTGGTGATGGAGCGCTATCGCGAGGCGCTGGAGGGCGATCTGCGGATGAACTGCGACAGTTGCGTCTACCGGGTGCCGATGCCCGGCTTCGAGGACCGGGTCGGCCGGCCGCAGCTGCCGCACCACCACCCGGACGACCCGTCCCACCCGCACGGCGGCCACGGTCACAGCCATGCTCACACCCACTGAACGCGGCGGGCGGACCGCCGGCGACGGCTACGACCTCGGGCACCACGGTGACGCGGAGGTCGGCGAGGGACTGGTGGACCTGGCGGTCAACGTCCGTACGGGCACGCCGCCGCCGTGGCTGGCCGAGTGGATCGCCGCCTCGCTGACCGGACTTGCCGGCTATCCGGACGGGCGGGCCGCCCGGCTGGCGGTCGCGCTGCGGCACGGCAGGGCGGACGAGCGGGAGGTGCTGCTGACCGCGGGTGCCGCCGAGGCCTTCGTGCTGCTGGCCAGGGCGCTGCGGCCGCGGCACGCGGTGGTGGTGCACCCGCAGTTCACCGAGCCGGAGGCGGCACTGCGGGCCGCGGGCCACCCGGTGGACCGGGTGCTGCTGCCGGCCGCGGACGGTTTCCTGCTGGACCCGGCCGCGGTGCCGCGGGACGCCGACCTGGTGGTGCTCGGCAACCCGACGAATCCGACGTCGGTGCTGCACCCGGCGACGCTCGTACGGGAGTTGGCGCGACCGGGGCGGACCCTGGTGGTGGACGAGGCGTTCATGGACGCGGTGCCGGGCGAGCCGGAGTCGCTGGCCGCGGCGCGCGAGGTGCCGGGGCTGCTGGTGCTGCGCAGCCTCACCAAGACCTGGGGGCTCGCCGGACTGCGGATCGGCTACGTCCTGGGCGCGCGCGAGCAGATCGCGGCGCTGGAGCGCGCCCAGCCGCTGTGGGCGGTGTCGACGCCCGCGCTGGCGGCCGCCGTTGCCTGCATGGGCGCGGACGCCCTTGCCGAGGCGGCCGACGCCGCCCGGCAGATGGCCGCCGACCGGGCGTATCTGCTGGGCCGGCTGGGCGGTTTCGGCGCGGTGCGGGTCGCGGGCGACGCGCCCGCCGCGCCCTTCGTGCTGCTGCGAATGGCGGATGCCGGGCAGGTCAGGGAGCGGCTGCGGGGCCTGGGTTACGCGGTGCGCAGGGCCGACACCTTCCCCGGTCTCGGCCCGGACTGGCTGCGGGTGGCGGTACGCGACCGCCGTACGACCGATGGCTTCCTCAACGCGCTGTCCACCGCTACGACCGAACTCCCAGTGCGGTGAGGTCGATCCCGCCGAACACCTGCTGCTGGTAGGCGTTGGTGAGCCTGCTGCCGCGGTAGACCAGATGGCGGGTGTAGATCAGCGGCACCATCGTGGAGTCGCTCATCGCGGTCGCGTCCGCTTTCTTCCACTGCTCGGCGGCCTCGGCGGGGTCGGTGAGGGTGTCGGCCTTCTCGACGATGTCGTTGAGGTTCGGGTCGTTCAGGCCCGAGTAGTTGCTCGGGCTGCCGGGCTCGACCAGGGTGCGCAGGAAACCGCCGCCGGTGGGCCAGTCGGCGGCCCAGACGGTGAGAGCCATGCCCCAGCCGGCCTTCTTCAGCTTGGCGGGCGAGGTCAGGGTGGCGTAGAAGTCCGTGGACGGCACCTGCACGATCTTGACCTTGATGCCGACCGCGGACAGCGAGTGCTGGATGGCCATCATGGCTTCCTGCAGCCGCGGCGAGTTGCTGGGCCCGGCGAGGGTGACGTCGAAGCCACCCGGTTTGTGGCAGCTCACCAAGTGCTGCTTGGCCGTGGTGGGATAGGCCGTGCCGTCGGTGTAGCCGTACGGGTGGGCGTCCGGGTCGTAGCCTTCGGTGACCGGTGGCAGCATCGTGGTGGCGACGTCACCCCCGTCGTACTGCCCGCCCATCACGGCCCGTATCTGCGAGCGGTCGACGGCGTATTGGATGGCCCGGCGGCACTCAAGGTTGTCGAACGGCGCGATGGCGGTCTGCAGGCTGAGGTAGCGGGTGGCGCCGGTGAAGACCAGGTCGGCGTGGCTTCGCAGCGACGGGTTGTTGAGCAGCTTGGTCTCAGCGCCGTCGGACAGCGTCTGCCCGTTGAGGTCGAGGTCGGCGGAGCCGTTGAACAGCGCTTCCTCCACGGCGTCCTGACTGCCGTAGAGCCGCAGCTCGATGGCGTCCGGCAGGGCGGAGCGGATGGGATCGGTGGACTGCTTCCAGTACGGGTTGCGGGTCATGCGCAGGCCGCCGTCGGCGCTGTAACTCGCGATCCGGTACGGGCCGCTGCCCACCGGCTGCTTCTGGAAGTCCTTGCCGTCGTTCTTGTCCGTGGCGCGCGATACGGGCGCGGCGATGGACATCGCCAGCACGTTGCGGAAGTCGGCGAAGGGCTTGTCGAGGGTGAAGACGATGGTGGAGGTGTTGGGGGTGCTGACCGACCGCAGGCCCAGCTTGTCCGGATCCGAGTCCCTGTACGGCCCCGGGTAGTTCTGGCCCTGGTCGAGCAGGTCCACGAAGTAGCTGGGCCCGGCGGCGAAGACCGACCGGTCGAAGGTGCGCTCGATGCCGTACTTGATGTCCTGCGACGTGATCGGCGTGCCGTTGTCGAAGGTCAGGCCCGGCTTGAGGGTGAAGGTCCAGGTGTGGCCGTCGGAGCTGACCCTGCCGGTGTCGGTCGCGAGGTCGGGCACCAGCTTGTGCCCAGCGGACCCGGGCACCGGTGCGTAGTCGACCAGTTTGCGCAGATAGAGGCGCTGCAGCTCCCATGACGCCTGCGTGTACGTGCGCGCCGGGTCGAGCATGCCGTCCTCCAGCGAGGAGGCGGCGAGTTCGAGGGTGCCGCCCTTCGTGCCTGAGGGGTTCACCACTCCGGTGAGGCCGCCGCCGTAGCCCGCACCCTCCTTGCCGCCGTGCAGCTTCAGCGCGGCGCTCTGCGCGAGCGTGA
Organism: Streptomyces sp. NBC_01198; assembly: GCF_036010485.1. NCBI lineage: Bacteria > Bacillati > Actinomycetota > Actinomycetes > Kitasatosporales > Streptomycetaceae > Streptomyces > Streptomyces sp. NBC_01198. The sequence continues at coordinate 6,285,300 of NZ_CP108568.1, read as the reverse complement.
CGTTCGGCGAGGTGGTGGGCGGCTTGGGGCCGTGGCCGCCCTTGCCACCGCCCAGCGGGACGAAGACCAGCGTGACGGATGCCGCGACGGCGGCGACGGCCAGGCCGGACACGCCCGCGATCCAGCGCCGCCTGGTGCGCCGGGCCGGGTCGAACTCCCCGGTGCCGCTGGGCCCGTTGAGCGGCGGCGGGGTGCCGGGCTGATACGGCGGCGGCAGCGGCACGTGCGGCCTGACGGCGTACGCCGGATGCTCCCCGGGCAGGGACGGCGGCGGGGTGGACTCCGGGGCCTTGCCGAAGGGGTTGGCCGTGGCAGGGGTGGGCGGCGGCGTGGCCGGCTGGGCGGGCGTGGCCGGCGTCTGCGCCGGGGGCGGCGTCCGGACCGGCGGGAAGGCGGGGAGTCCCGCACCGGCGCCGAAGGTGGCCCGCGGGTCGGCGCCGCCGCCCAGTGGCCGGGTCGCACGGTCGCCCTCGGGCGGCACGGCGGGGCCGGCGAGCAGCGCCGAGTGGCCGGACACGGTCAGCCAGGACCGCAGGCGGTCGCGGAAGACCGCCGCGTCGAAGTGCCGGGCGGCCGGGTCCTTGGCGAGCGCGGTGAGCACCAGCGCGTCCAGTTCCTTCGGCACCCGCGGATTGCGGGCCGAGGGCACCGGCGGCGGGGTGTGGACGTGCCAGTACATCAGGTTGATCGGGTTGCCGTCGGTGAACGGGGGTCTGCCGGTGAGCAGTTCGGTCAGCACGCAGCCGACGGCGTAGACGTCGCTGCGGGCGTCGACCTCGGCGCCGTTGATCTGCTCGGGCGACATGTAGCTGGGGGTGCCGATCGCGGAGCCGGTGGTGGTCAGCCGGGCGTCGGTGTCCAGCACGCGCGCGATGCCGAAGTCGGCGACCTTGATGACGCCTTCCGTGGTGACCATCACGTTCGCCGGCTTCACATCGCGGTGGACGGTGCCGTGGCTGTGCGCGTGGGCGAGCGCGTCGAGGATGTCGCTGGTGATCCTGACCGCCCGCTCGGGTGCGAAGTACACCGCCTGGCGGACGAGTTGGGACAGCGTGCCGCCGCGCACGTACTCCATGACGAGGAATGGCACCACCTCGTCGCCGTCGCGGACCTCGTCCTGGTCGTGGACGGTCACGATGCCCGGGTGGTTGAGCGCGCCGGCCGCCTGGGCCTCCCGGGCGAAGCGGCGCCGGGCGTCGGGGTCGCCGGCCAGTTCGGGCAGCAGCGTCTTGACGGCGACGGTACGGCCCATCCGGGTGTCGTGGGCGCGGTGCACACGGGCCATGCCTCCGGCGCCGAGCAACTCGGCCAGCTGGTAGCGCCCCGCGAATAGCCCGTCCGTCATGCCAGTCCCGCCCACTGTCGCGCTCAGCGCCCGCTGTGTCCACGGCCCCCGGCGCCGAACTGAACTGGACCGCTTCAACTCCCCTGGGCCCTGGGCGAGTCTGTGGTCTCGGGGAAAGCCTAGAGGGCGGCGCCGCTGGTGCGGCGCCGCCCTGAAGGCTTTCGTTCCCCCGTTGTGACCTTGCTACGGATATGTCTGCGTATTCCGTCAGTCCTGTGTGTCCGCGTCAGCGGCGGACCTGCGGCGGCGGGCGGCCAGCAGATACGCCGTCCCGCCGGCGGCCAGCAGGCCCGCGGCGCCGATCGCCAGGTAGGGGGTGGACGAACTGGCCCCGGTCTCGGCGAGGTTGCGGTCGTCGGGGCCGCTCTGGGTGAGGGTGCCGGTGCCGCCGGAGGTGCCGGCCGACCCCGAGGCGCCGGCCGAACCGGCGGTCGAGCCGCCGGAGGTCGTGGAGCCGGCCGAACCGGTCGTGCCCGCCGAGCCGGTGGAGCCGGTCGTGGTGCCTGTCGTGCTGCCGGTGGTGGTGCCGGTCGTGGTGCCGCTTGTCGTGCCGGTGGTGGAGCCGGTCGTGGAGCCGGTGGTCGATCCTGTGGTGGTGCCAGTGGTGCTGCCGGTCGTCGCGCCGGTGGTCGATCCTCCCGTCGTACCGGAGGTCGTACCGGACGTCGAACCGCTCGTGGAGCCCGTGGTCGATCCTGTGGTCGATCCCGTGGTGGACCCGGAGGTCGAGCCGCCCGAGGTGGAACCTCCAGACGTGGAACCGCCCTTGTGCGGCGTCCGGCAGGTGGCCTGCGCCAGCGTCACCTCGCCGCTGACCTTGGCCACGCCCAGTCGCAGCGGGTTGAGCCGCACCTTGAGGCGCAGCGCGGTGGCGGCCGCGGTGTCCGAGGTGGTCGAGGTCCTGGTGAGGTCCAGGCTCACCCGGCCGACCCCGGGTACGGTCAGGTCCGTGGTGCCGACCGCGCCGAGGGTGACCCGCCGCCCCAGCACGGTCAGCCCGACCAGCTCGGCGTGCGCGGTGGGCCGGTGGCCGGTCTGGCAGGTGGCCTTCGCGGTGATCACGTCCGCCTTGACCAGGGCCAGCAGCGGCACCCCGGGGACGTGCACCTGGGCGTGCAGGACGTTGGCGTACCCCTCGGCCTTGTGCGCGTCGGCGGTGGCGCGCGCGGTGGCCGCGTCGGCCCGCAGGATGCTGATGCCGCGCCCGCGCTCCACGCCGCTGCCGACCTTCACGGTGAGTGCGGTCCGCCGGGCGTCGGCGGGCGCGTGCACGTCGTTCAGCGACACGTTCACCGGGACGTCGACGGTCCTGCCGAGCAGCGAGACGTCCAGGTCGGCCCGCAGCACGGCCGCGCCGGACGTGCCGCCGCCCGTGGCGCCGGCGGGCGCCGCCTGCACGGCGGGCGCGGCGACGGCCGCGGCCCCCGCGGCGAGGGCGACGGCCGCGCCGATGGCGGCGGCCGAACGGCGGGCGGGCAGCGAGAAGTTGATGGTGCGGTACACGGTGTGGGACCCCCACGGGTGACATCGGTAAAAGATGGATTCCCCGGCGGCGAGGTGGTGCTGGGACAGCTGCCGGGGAGCTAGGGCAGCCATGTTTACGCACTGAGAGTGAATCCGCGGCTACGCGCCGCCAGTTCACCCATAAGGGTGGTTTCCGTGAATATCTTCGAATTACGTGGCACGGCCGTTCCCGCGCGTCACCCGCATGGCGGGGAGCACGGCTGCACCCCTGGTCACGCGCCGGGTCGCCCGGGCGGCAACGGGGTTGCCCAACGCCCCGTGGGGGCGCGGCGTTACGGGCCGGTCAACAGCGCGCCCGGGCACGGGTGGCGGCCGCGTACCGTACCCACCGCTCCACCGGGGCCTGCGGGGAGCCGCGTTCAGGCCACCACGGTGCCGCGCAGCACGATCCGGCGCGGGGCCGCGAGCACCCGGACGTCCGCGCGCGGGTCGGCGTCGTAGACGACCAGGTCGGCCGGTGCGCCCTCGGTCAGGCCCGGGCGGCCGAGCCATTCGCGGGCGCCCCAGGTCGCCGCGGACAGCGCCGCCTCGACCGGCAGGCCCGCGGTGACCAGTTCCTCGACCTCGGCGGCGATCAGCCCGTGCGGCAGGCTGCCGCCGGCGTCCGTACCGGCGTAGACGGCGATGCCTGCGTCGTAGGCGTTGCGCACCGTCTCGTGGCGGCGGGCGTGCAGCCGGCGCAGGTGGTCCGACCAGCGGGGGAACTTGGCCTCGCCGCCAGCTGCGAGGCGCGGGAAGGTGGCGATGTTGACCAGGGTCGGCACGATGGCGACGCCGTGCTCGGCGAAGAGCGGCACCGTGTCGTCGGTGAGCCCGGTGGCGTGCTCGACGCAGTCGATGCCGGCGGCCACCAGGTCGGCGAGCGAGTCCTCGGCGAAGCAGTGCGCGGTGACCCTGGCGCCCTCCTCGTGGGCGGCCGCGATCGCCTCGGCCAGCGCGTCCTTGGGCCAGCAGGGCGCCAGGTCGCCCTGCTCCCGGTCGATCCAGTCGCCGACCAGCTTGACCCAGCCGTCACCGCGCCTGGCCTCCCGGCGGACGTAGGCGGCCAGGTCGCCCGGCTCGATCTCATGGGCGTAGTTGCGGATGTAGCGGCGGGTACGGGCGATGTGCCGGCCCGCCCTGATGATCCGCGGCAGGTCGTCGCGCTCGTCGGTCCAGCGGGTGTCGCTGGGCGAACCGGCGTCCCGCAGCAGCAGCGCGCCCGCCTCGCGGTCGGCGAGCGCCTGCTTCTCCGCCGTCTCCCGGTCGACGGCGCCGTGCGCGTCAAGGCCCACGTGGCAGTGCGCGTCGACCAGTCCGGGCAGCGCCCAGCCCTCGACGGCGACCGCCTCGGCGGCGGGCCGCCGGTGGCTGATCCGGCCGCCGACCACCCACAGCTCGTCGCGTACGTCGTCCGGTCCGGCCAGGATTCGGCCCTTGATGTGCAGCACGTCGCCCATGACGGCACTGTAACGAGGTGGAACCGCGACCATGTCGCGAGGTCACACCGCCGTGAGCCGGCTGAACGTACTGCGGTACTCGCTGGGGGTCAGGCCGACCCGGCGCAGCAGGTGCTGGCGCAGCGAGTCCGCGGTGCCCAGGCCGCTGGCCCTGGCGACCTGGTCGACCGGCAGCGCGGTGGTCTCCAGCAACTCGCGTGCCCGCTCCAGGCGCTGGTGCAGCAGCCACTGCAACGGGCTCAGCCCCGTCTCCGCGTGGAAGCGCCGGGTGAGGGTCCGCACGCTGACCGCCGCGTGCCGGGCCAGGTCGGTCAGGGTGAGCGGCTGGTCGAGCCGGGTCATCGCCCAGGCGCGGGTCTCGGCGAAGGACGTGCCCGTCTCGGCCGGCAGCGGCGTCTCGGTGAACTGCGCCTGCCCGCCCGGCCGTACCGGCGCCACCAGCGCGTGCCGGGCCACGCTGTTCGCGACGGCGGCGCCGTAGTCGGTGCGGATGATGTGCAGGCACAGGTCGATGCCCGCCGCGTACCCCGACGACGTGACCAGCTGGCCGTCCTGCACGAACAGGACGTCGGGCTCGACGATCACGGCAGGGAAGCGGCCGGCGAACTCGCTGGTGTACGTCCAGTACGTGGTCGCCCGGCGGCCGTCGAGCAGGCCCGCCTCGGCCAGCAGGAAGGCACCGGTGCAGATCGAGGCGACCCGCTTGCCGGCCGCCGCGGCGCGGCGCAGCGCAGCCAGGACGCGCGGGTCGGGCAGCTCCCGGGACCCGGTGCCCGCAACGATCACCGTGTCCGCCCGGTCCACCGTGTCGAGCCCGCCGCGGATCACCACGTCGGCGCCGCCGCTGGTGCGGACCACGCCGGGCTCCGGGGTGCACAACTCCACCTCGTAGCCGGGCATACCGTCCACCTCGACCTTGGCGAAGAGCATGTCGGGCACCGCGAGGTTGAACATCGACACCGGCTCGTGCCCGATGACCACGACGCGGTGCGGACGGTGCGGGGCGGCAGGCATGGCCAGAACCTCCGGGTGTTTGGCATTACGGCCACTACTGTACGCCGCGGGGCCGCGCCAGGCTGGTGGGCATGGCACCCGACCTCACCGCACGCACCGGGCAACTCCCCTCCCCCGCACGGAACATGGGCGACACCGCCCGGCGTCCGGCGACCCCCGGCCGCACGCTGGCCGCCGCGCTGCTCGGCTTCTTCCTCATCACCCTCGACGCGTCCGTGGTCAACGTGGCACTCCCGGCGATCGGCAGCGACCTGCACGGCGGGCTGTCCGCGATGCAATGGGTGGTGGACGGCTACACCCTGGCCTTCGCGGCGCTGATGCTGTCCACCGGCGCGCTCTCCGACCGGATCGGTGCCGGGCGGGCCTTCACCGGGGGCGTCGCGGTCTTCGCCGCCGCCTCGCTGGCCTGCGGCGCGGCGCCGGGGCTCGGCCCGCTGGTCGGCGCCAGGGTCCTGCAAGGGGCTGCCGCGTCCGTGGTGCTGCCGTCCTCGCTCGCCCTGGTCAGGCAGGCCTACCCCGACGCCGCCCGGCGGGCCAGGGCCATCTCGCTGTGGGCGGTGGGCGGTTCGTCGGCCATCGCGCTCGGGCCGGTCGTCGGCGGCGCGCTGACCACCGCGTGGAACTGGCGGGGCATCTTCCTGGTCAACCTGCCCGTCGCGATCGTCGCCCTGCTGCTCCCCGACCGCACCGGGCCCACGGAACGGCGCCGGGTGCCGCTGGACGTCCCCGGCCAGCTGACCGCTGTGCTTGCGCTGGCCACGCTGACCTTCGCGGTGGTCGAGGGCGGCGAAGCGGGTTGGGGCGCGGCCGGGGTGGCGGTTGCCGCGACCGCCGGCTTCTTCGTGATCGAGTCCAGGCACCCGCACCCCGTGGTGCCCCTCGGCCTGTTCCGCAACCGCGTCGTCACCGTCTCCATCGCGGCGGGCGCGGCACTCAGCGTCGGCTTCTTCGGGATGTTCTTCGTACTCGGCCTGTTCTTCCAGGAGTTGCGCGGGCAGTCCGCGCTCACCGCCGGGCTGATGTTCGTGCCGATGACGATGCTGATCTCGACGGTGAACGTGGTCTCGGGCCGGGTCACCAACCGCTACGGGCCGCGGCTGCCGATGCTCGTCGGCCAACTGGTGATGGTCGCGGGCCTGCTGCTCCTGCTGCCCGTCGACGCGGATACGCCGGTGGCGCTGCTGGCGGCGGCGATGGTGCCGCTCGGGCTGGGCGGGGCGCTCGCGGTGCCGCCGCTGACCGCCGCGACGATGGGCGCCGTGCCCGCGGAGCGGGCCGGCCTGGCGGCCGGGGTACTCAACGCGGGCCGCCAGGTGGCGGGGGCCCTGAGCGTCGCGCTCTTCGGGACCCTGGTGGGAGACCGGTCCCACTTCCTGGCCGGAATGCGGCTCAGCCTCCTCATCGCCGCGGCTCTCGTCTCCCTGACGGCCGTCGCCACGGCCGCCGCCCTCCGCGCAACCCCAGCCGGGGGCTGAGCGGGCGGTGCCAATTGCGCCGGCGCTGCCCCCCTCCCACCGCCGTGGCTGGCCGCGCCGTTCCTCGCGCTCCTGAGGGGGTGCCACTTGCGGTGGCCTGTCGCTTCACCCCGGCGGGGGCCGGCCGCGCCGTTCCTCGCACCCCTCAGGGGGTGCCGTGGCGGCGGGCCGATCGGTCAGGCGGGTGTGCCGTTGATGCGGCGGGGGAGGGCGAGGGGGTTGGAGTCGCGGAGTTCTGGGGGGAGGAGGGCAGGCGGGGTGTCCTGGTAGGCGACCGGGCGGAGCCAGCGCTCGATGGCGGTGCCGCCCACCGACGTGGACGTCGAGGTCGTGGCCGGGTACGGCCCTCCGTGGTGCTGCGCGGGGGCGACCGCGACGCCGGTGGGCCAGCCGTTGACCAGGACGCGGCCGGCGAGCGCGGTGAGCCGCCCGAGCAGCGCCGCCGCGGCCCCGCCCTCCTCCGCGGCCTCGGCCTCGCCGAGATGTGCCGTCGCGGTGAGGTTGCCCGGCAGCCGGTCGAGGACGGCGGCCAGCTCCGCCGCGGAGCCGTAGCGTACGACCACGGTCAGCGGCCCGAAGCACTCCTCAAGGAGCAGTTCGTCGAGTTCGCCCGCGCCGACGGTGACGAAGCCGGGGCGTACTCCCGTCTCCCCCTCCCCCGCGGCGGCGACCGGCGCGGACACGCCGGGCAGCGCGGCACGGGCGGCGGCGCCCTTGAGGAAGTTGTCCCGCATGCGGGAGTCGAGCAGCACCCCGGGCGCCGCGTCCCCCGCCGCCGCGGTCAGCGCGGCCAGCAGCCGGTCGCCGTCCTCGCCGGCCGGGGCGAGCACCAGGCCCGGCTTCGTGCAGAACTGCCCGGCCCCGAGGGTGAAGGACCCGGCGAGGCCGGTACCGATCTGCTCGGCCCGCTCGGCGGCGGCAGCCTCGGTGACGACGACCGGGTTGAGGCTGCCCAGCTCGCCGTAGAAGGGGATCGGCTGCGGGCGGGCGGCGGCCGCGTCGTAGAGCGCGCGACCGCCGGGGATGGAGCCGGTGAAGCCCGCGGCGGCGACGAGCGGGTGGCGGACGAGTTCGACGCCGGCCTCGAAGCCGTGCAGCAGCACCACCGTGTCGGCGGGCAGCCCGACCGCGACGGCGGCGCCCCGCAGCAGGTCGGCGCACAGCGCGGAGGTGGCCGGGTGGTCGGGGTGGGCCTTGACGACCACCGGGCAGCCGGCGGCCAGCGCGCTGACGGTGTCGCCGCCGGGGACGGAGAAGGCCAGCGGGAAGTTGCTCGCCGCGTAGACGGCGACGACGCCGAGCGGGATCTTCATCCGCCGCAGGTCGGGCCGCGGGATCGGCTGCGCGGCCGGATCGGCGTGGTCGATGATCACGTCGAGGAACGCGCCCTCGTCCACGACGTCGGCGAAGGCTCGCAGCTGGTAGGCGGTCCTGGCCAGCTCACCGGTCAGCCGGGGCACCCCGAGCGCGGTCTCTGCGTCGGCGGCGGCGACGACCTCGGCGGCCGATTCCTCCAGCGCCCCGGCGGCGGCCCGCAGCAGCCGGGAGCGTACGCTGCGGTCCGCGAGCGGGGGGATCGCGGCGGCGGCGGCGCGGACGGCGGCGTCCACGTCCTCAGCCGTGGCCTCGACGGCGACCTGCTCGCGTTGCTTCCCGGTACGGGGGTCGACGCTCCAGACTGGTGCTGCCACCGGAATAACCTCCACATTTCCGCACTGCTCACCGTCGCCGTTCTATATACTGAACGACGTCTTCACATGTGAATCTTTAGGGAGCCTACGTCCGGGCCTCCCGGCCGAACAAGAGGGGTCGAGCGCAATGGGTGCTGCCGAGGGAGCCGGTTCCCAGGTCAAGTCCGCGGTCCGCACGGTCGAGCTGCTGGAGTTCTTCGCGGGCCGGCCCGGCATGCACAGCCTCGCCTCGGTGCAGGAGTCGGTCGGCTACCCCAAGTCCAGCCTCTACATGCTGCTGCGCACCCTGGTCGACCTGGGCTGGATCGAGACCGACGCGACGGGGACGCGGTACGGCATCGGCGTGCGCGCGCTGCTGGTCGGCACGTCCTACATCGACGGGGACGAGGTCGTGGCCGCCGCCCGGCCGACGCTGGACCGGATGTCGGACGACACCAGCGAGACGATCCACCTGGCGCGCCTGGACGGCACGAGCGTGGTCTACCTGGCGACCCGGCAGTCGCAGCACTACCTGCGCCCGTTCACCCGGGTCGGCCGCAGGCTGCCCGCGCACTCCACGTCGCTCGGCAAGGCCCTGCTCGCCACGTATACGGACGAGCAGGTGCGCAAGCTGCTGCCGGAGACGCTGGAGCCGCTCACCGAGCACACCCACACCGACCGGGAGAAGCTGATCGCCGAGCTCGCGGTCATCCGCGAGCAGGGTTTCGCGGTGGACCGCGAGGAGAACACCCTGGGGCTGCGGTGCTTCGGGATCGCGGTCCCCTACCGCACCCCGGCGCGGGACGCCGTCAGCTGCTCGGTGCCGGTCGCCCGGCTGACCGCGTCCCACGAGCAGATGATCAAGGACGCGCTCTTCGACGCCCGTGACCGCCTGCTGCTTGCCACCCGCCGCCTCTGAGCCGGGCCCCGGCGGGCCACCCCAGCGGCCGGGAGCGCCGGGCGCGGCCGTAGGGTCGCAGGATGGGCACTGACGGGACCGGGTACGACCCGGAGTTGTACGCCAGGCGGCGCGAGTCGTTCGGGGCCGCGGCGGCGGAGTACGCGGCGCATCGTCCGGACTATCCGGCGGAGGCCATCGCGTGGGCCCTGGCGCCGGCCGGGGACGCTGGGGCGCTGGACGTGCTGGACCTGGCCGCGGGGACCGGCAAGCTGAGCCGGAGCCTGGTCGCCCTCGGGCACCGGGTGACCGCGGTGGAGCCGGACACGGCGATGCTCGACGAGCTCCGCCGCCGAGTGCCGGAGGCCACCGCCGTCGTCGGCTCCGCGGAGCGGATCCCGCTGCCGGACGCGTCGGTGGACGCGGTGCTGGTCGGGCAGGCGATCCACTGGTTCGACCAGGGCAAGGCGCTGCCCGAGATCGCCCGGGTGCTGCGGCCCGGCGGCCCGCTGGCGACGCTGTCCAACGCCGACGACGACCGGGTCGAGTGGATCGCGGGGCTGGGCGACGTCTCGCCGAGCCAGGTGTCGTACCTCGGCTGGGCGACGAGCCCGGGCCGCAGGATCGAGCAGAACCCGGCGTTCTCCGCCACCGAGGACGCCGACTTCCCGCACGCGCTGCGGCGCACCGCCGACTCGCTCGTCGCCACCGTGGCGACCCACTCGCACATGCTGGTGCTCGACCCGGCGGAGCGCGAGGCGGCCAAGGAACGCGTCAGGGAGTATCTGCGCTCGCGCCCGGAGACCTCGGCCGGCGAGTTCGATCTGCGGCTGGTGACCCGGGTGCAGCGCTGCGTGCGTGCCGGCGGCTGATGCCGTTGGCAAGCACCGGCCACACCACGTCGACCAGCGGTTACCGCGGGAAAGAAAGATGATTCCCGACCACTGCCCAGAGCCTTTCCCCGCTGCTACGCTCTCGCCGCGCCGTGGCGGGGAGGTCCGGGCAGGAAGAGGTGACCGTGGGCACTGCCGTCGACGACGATGCCGCCGCCTTCCACGAGTTCTTCGAACGGCACTACGCCGAACTCGCGCGTCTCGCGCATCTGTTGACCGGTGAGGCGGACGCCGCGGACGACCTCGCGGCGGACGCGCTGGTGGCTTTGTGGCGGCGCTGGGACCGGGTGCGGACGGCCGACCACCCGGTGGCGTACGCCCGCGGTGTGGTGGCGAACCTGGCCCGTTCGCGGATCCGCAGCGCGGTCCGCGAGCGGCGCCGGATCGCGCTGTTCTGGTCGCAGCGGCCCGAGCGCACCGACGGGCCCGACCTGCCGGCCGTGCTCGACCTGCGGGAGGCGCTGCAGCGGCTGCCGTTCCGCAAGCGGGCCTGCGTGGTGCTGCGGCACGCGTTCGACCTGTCCGAGCGCGACACGGCGGCGGCGCTGGGGATCTCGGTCGGCACGGTCAAGAGCCAGACCTCCCGGGGGATCGCGGAGTTGGAGAGGCTGCTCCAACCCCGGACGGCGGAAGCCGGTACGGTGCAGGAGGCCGGATCGGCGGCCGTACCGGATTCCGCCGGTCCTGAACGCCTGCCGCGCGCCGGGACATCGGACGGCACGGCCGGCGCGGCAGACGGCGCTGCGGGTGGAATCGGCCCCGGCGCGCAGCGATTGCTGGGTGCGGCGGGTCCTGTGACTCGTGCTCGTACTCGTACGGGACGGGGAATGTGATGACCGATCTGCCGGAGCGGCTGCGGAACGCGGCCGACGCCCACCGGCCCGACAGGGAACGCATGCTGGCCAGGGTCGAGCACGCGATGGCCGCGGACGGCGCCGGGTCCGGTGACCACGAGTCCGGCGCCCGGGGCCACGACCGGCCGCCCGCCGCGCCCTGGATGCGGGTGACGGCGGTGACCGCGGCGGTGGCCGGCGCGATCGGTATCGGCGGCCTCGCGGTGGGCGCGGTGACCGGCGACGGCCAGCCGGCCGGCACGGCCGTCACCTCGGGCGACACCGGCACCGTCCGGCCCTCGCCCACCGCGGCGGGTACGTCGACCGGCGCGGGCGCGCGGGTGCCGGTGCCGCACCACGGCGCGGCGGCGTCCGGTCACCACAAGACGTCGGCGACCCCGCGCGCCACCGGCAGCGGCCGTACGCCCACGGTGCCGCCGTCCGACCCGTCACCGCCGGCCACCGCCCACAACACCTCACCTGGGCCGTCCCGCGGGCAGGTCGAGGGGCCCGAGTCGCCGGCGAGCAACGGCCCGCTGTCCTCCAACGGCGCCGTCGCGGCGGCCAGCAACGACTACTGGACGCAGAGCGACGTCCAGCTGACCACCGATCAGACGCTGACGTCGCTGACCGTCGAGTTGCGCGTCGCCAGGAACAACGGTGAGACCAGCACCGGTTCCTACACGGCGCTCTCGGACCGCACCAGCGCCCGGATGACCGTGGAGGGCCACGACCTGGTCTACCGCTGGACGCTCAACGCCGGGCAGACCCTGGGTCCTGGCGCGTACACCTTCTCGGCCCAGTTCAACCACGACCAGGGCCAGGGCGGTACGGACGGCGACCGCTACACCGTCACCGCCGGCTACGGATCGGGCGCCACCGCGACGGTCGGCGGCGGATTCTGAGCCGTGCCGCGGCGGCGCCGGGAAATATCCCGGAAATAATCGGGGAAGCACGGCAACCTCCCGTGTCCCGGTGGCGACTTGGGTATGCACCACCCTCCTGCCTCACCGACCGGTGATGCTCCGGGGCGCGGCGGTACCCCCATGATCGCCGCGCTCCGGTCAACCGGCGGGCAGTGCGGAGCGGACCGCCGCCAGGTCGGCGTCGGAGGCAAGTCCCGCGTGATAGAGCCGCAGTTGGGTGGCGCCCAGCTCGGCGGCGTGCGCGAGGTCGGCGGCGAGGGTGCCGGGGCTGCCGCCCATGCCGGAGACCACGGCGAAGTTGGCGGCCACCACGGTGCTCGGGGAGGCGTGCGCGGCGACCGGGGCGATCACCGCCTCGCGGCCCGCGGCGCCGGCCGGCCCGCCGGGGCAGGGCAGCACCAGGCCGTCGACCCGGCCGAGGATCCTGGCCGGCTGCACCCCGGCGTTGGCGCCGCAGCGGTACGCGGCCGGGTCGGCGTGCATCAGCACCTGGAAGCCGGGAGCGGCAGCCGCGCGGACCGCGGCGACGGCCCGCTCCTGGAGCGAACCGGCCGTCTCCGTACGCCAGGCCAGGGCCGGTGCGGCCCACCGGGCGCCCATTAGCCGCTCGATGCCGTCCGGCCCCGCCGCGTCGGTGCCGCCGTCCGCCCACACCGGCGCCAGGGCGGTACGGACGGCCGCCGCCAGCTCCTCGGGGTCGGCGCCGAGACCGGCGTAACCGTCCTTGCAGTACGGGCAGAAGCACAGCGACATCAGGTAGTGGGCGGCGTCGCCGAGCGGCACGCCGCCGATCTTGTCGTGCGCGTGCAGGTGCGCCAGGCCGTACCAGCCGAGCGACTCCAGTTCGGTGCCTGCGGCGCCGGGCCGGGCTGCGGCCTCGGCGGCGAGGTCGAGCAGATACTCCTGGACGGCCGGCTGGGCGATGCACGGCGCCCACGGGTAGCGGTCCCCGTAGGCGTTGACGACGCTGGTCCGCGGATGCTCTGCGCCCAGCCGGGAGTTGTGGGCGAGCACCACCCAGCTGTGCACGTCGAGCCCGGCGGCCCGCAGTTCGCCGGCCGCGGCGGCCCAGGCGTCCTCCGCGGCGGCCCACGAGCCGGCCGCGTACGGCCGCAACTCGCGGTCCTGCCAGCGCTTCTCGTCCGGCGGGTAGAGCGCGGCGGCGTAGGCGGCGGTGACCACCCGGTGCCGCGGGTGGCGCGGGGTGAGCGCCCGGGTGGAGTGGTAGGCGGCGGCCAGGGTGACCTGCTGGACGCCGAGCGCGGCGATCCGGCCGGCGGCGGCCGGGTCCCCGATCACGTCCCAGGGGTAGACGAAGGCGGAGCTGCGCATGTCAGTGCTCCCCCAGCAACGCGAGCCCGCTCTCGATGAGTTCGGCCAGCTCCTTGACATGCGCGGCGGACGGCTCCGACAGGGGCGGCCTGACCTTGCCGACGTCCAGGCCGCGCAGCCGCACCGCCGCCTTGACCAGCGAGACCGCGTAACCGCGGCCCTGGTTTCGGAGGTTGACCAGCGGGCGGTAGAAGCCGTCGATCAGCCGGTCGACGACGGCGTCGTCGCCGGTGGTCAGCGCCCGGTGGAAGGCCAGGGCGATCTCCGGCGAGAAGGCGAAGACGGCCGAGGAGTAGAGGGTGACGCCGAGGCCGCGGTAGGCGAGCCCGGTCAGCTCGGCAGTGGGCAGGCCGTTGAAGTAGAGGAAGCCGCCGCCGGGCAGTTCGGTGCGGACCGCGCTGATGATGCGCTGCATCAGGTCGAGGTCGCCGTAACCGTCCTTGAGGCCGATGATGTTGCGGACCTTGGCGAGTTCGACCACGGTGGACGGCGTGAAGACAGCGTTGTCGCGCTGGTAGACGATGACGTCCAGCGCGGTGCCCGCCGCGAGCGCGGTGTAGTGCCGCAGCAGGCCCTCCTGGTCGGGGACGACCAGGTAGGGAGGCATCGCCAGCAGCCCGTCGGCGCCCGCCCGTTCGGCGATCCCGGCGTACTGGACGGCCAGGGCGGTGCCGTAGCCCGCGCCGGCCACCACCGGCACCCGGCCCGCGGTCTCCTCGACGGCGGCGGCCACGCACACGCCGAACTCCTCGGGCGACAGGGCGTGGAACTCCCCCGTGCCGCAGCAGGCGAAGACCGCCGCCGCGCCCGCGTCCACCCCGGCGCGCACGTGCGCGCGGAAGGCGTCGAGGTCGAGGGCGCCGTCCGGGCCGAAGGCCGTCACGGGGAAGAACAGCAGGCCGTCGAGACGCTCGGCGAGTGAGGGTGAGGTCATCGGGTTCCCCTTGAAGGTCCGGTCTGTGCGCTCATATGATTCACGTCTATATTCATGAACGCTGCCACGTTAAGCGAGCATCCAGATGCGGGTCAAGACGATGCGCACAGGTCAGATGTGCCCGCGATCGGCCGTGCGCGTCCACATACCTGAACGCGGGCCACGGATATACTCGTCGACGGCGCCCGCCGGCCCACCGCCCCGGCGGTGACCGCCCGCGCACGTCATGCCAGTGGCCCCCTGGGGCCGGTGAGACCGAGGAGACCTGCCCATGCCCACTCCCCGCACCATTCTGCTCACCGGCGCCGCCGGCGGTCTCGGCACCCTCATGCGCGCACTGCTGCCGTCCTACGGCTACCGGCTGCGGCTCCTCGACCTGGTGCCGATCGACGGCGAGCCCGACGCGATCACCGCGGACCTCGCCGACCGCGAGGCGCTGCGCGCCGCCGTACGCGGCGTCGACGCGGTCGTCCACCTGGCGGGCATCTCCCTGGAGTCCACCTTCGAGAAGATCCTGCGGGCCAACATCGAGGGCACGTACAACCTCTACGAGGCCGCGCGGGAGGAAGGGGTGCGGCGGATCGTCTTCGCGTCCAGCAACCACGCGGTCGGCTTCACCCCGCGCCCGCAGGGCGACGACCCGCTCATCCCGGTGGACACGCCGCGACGGCCGGACACGTACTACGGGCTGTCGAAGTGCTTCGGTGAGGATCTGGCGCAGCTGTACGCGGACCTGCACGGGATCGCCACGGTGTCGATCCGGATCGGGTCGTGCTTCCCCGAACCCACCACGGTCCGGATGCTGTCGGTCTGGATGAGCCCGGCGGACGGGGCACGCCTCCTCCACGCGGCGCTCACCGCGAAGGTCACCGGGCACACGGTGGTCTACGGCAGCTCGGCCAACACGCGGCTGTGGTGGGACCTCGGCCCCGCCCGAGCCCTGGGATACGAACCCCAGGACGACTCCGAGGTCTTCGCCCCCGCCCTCCTCGCCGCCCAGGGCCCCCTCGACCCGGCCAACCCGGCCCACGCCAACCTGGGAGGCGCCTTCTGCACGTCCCCCCCGCGCTGGCCCCACTGACCTCCCCGACCCCAGCCCCCCTCCCAGGGGCGCGAGCAACCACCGCGCGCGCGACCACCCACCGGCCGGTGGTCCGGGGATGGCAGCAACAGCCCCTTCCGGCCGGTGACGACATGCAGCCCGTCGACGGCTGGTCGCGCCGTTCCCCGCGCCCCTGTGGGGCTCGGCCCAGCCGCAGAGGGCAACCACCAGGGGCGCGGGGAACTGCGCGCGCAACCACCCACCGGCCGGTGGTCCGTGGATGGCAGCAAGGACCCCCTCGGGTCGGCGGGGGGAGCCCCCCGGAGGGGACGGCGTGGGATCGTACGGGGGTGGACCCCCGGATTGTGATGCGCGAGGCGGCGCCCGCCGCCGAGGGCGCCGTGCTGCTGTTGCACGGTGGCGCCGAGAAGGGCATGCGGCGGCCCTCGTGGCTGAACCCGCCGTCCAGGCGCATGCGGCCGTTCGTGAAGGCCGTCGCGGACGGCAGCGTGGCGGTCGCGGAGGCCCGGTACCGGCACCGCGGGTGGAACGGCGACCGCGCCGACCCCGCGCAGGACGCCGCCGCGGCCCTGGCCGCGCTGCGGCACCGCACCGGCGGCCTGCCGACCGTGCTGGTCGGCCATTCGATGGGCGCCAGGGCCGCGTTGCGGATCGCGGCGGAGCCCGGCGTCGTGGGCGTCGTCGCCCTCGCCCCGTGGTGCCCGCCCGAGGACCCGGTCGACCAGCTGGCCGGCGGCCGGCTGGTCCTCGTGCACGCGGCGGCCGACCGGATCACCTCCCCGCGGGAGTCGCTGCTGACGGCGATCCGCGCGCGGGCCGCGGGCGCGCAGGTGTGCCGGTTCCTGGTGCCCGGCGGGGACCACGCGATGCTGCGGCACGCGGGGCTGTGGCACGCGCTGACCGCCGCCGCGGTGCACGGCCTGCTCGGTCTGCGCCCGCTCCCGCCGGAGGCCGCCTCGGCGTTCGCGCTGCCCGCGGGGTCCCCGGACGGGCTGGAGTTGCGGGCCGTCCCTCGGGCGGCCGGGTAATGGAACCGCAAAGCGGAGTCGGTCGTTAGCCGGACATGACCGCTATGACGCCTGGCTCGAATGTGCCGCTGTCCGTTCCCCGTGTGGCCGTCGACGTGGCCGCACCGGTGCGGCTCGACGTGTCGGGCCTGCTCCTGACCGCCGACGGCAAGGTGCGCTCCGACGACGACTTCGTCTTCTACAACCAGCCGCAGGGCGGCCCGGGGGTGACCCACCGCTCGGGCGGCGGGTCGGGCCCGGACGCCATCACGGTGGACACCGAGGCGGTGCCCGCCGGTGTCGAGAAGATCGTGGTGACGGCGAGCCTGGACGGCGGCGGCCCCTTCGCCGGGACGACGCCGACCGCCACCGTGCGCAACGCCGACGACGGTTCGGTGCTCGCCACCTTCACGCCGGCCGGGCTCGGCCCGGAGACCGCCCTGGTGGTGGTCGAGGTCTACCGCAGGGGCGGCGCCTGGAAGGTCCGCGCGGTCGGGCAGGGATACGCCAACGGCCTCGCGGGGATCGCCACCGACTTCGGGGTGAACGTCGACGAGCCCGCCGCGCCCGCCGCCGCACCGCAGGCCGCGCCGCAGCCCGCCCCGCCGTCCGGCCCCGCCGCCACACACCTGCCGCCCCCGCCGGCCGCCGCACCCGCCGCCCCGGCCGCGCCGCCCGCCGCGCCCGGCCGGATCAACCTGGACAAGGGCCGGGTCAACCTGCGGAAGAACGAGACGGTGTCGCTGGTCAAGGGCGGCAAGCCGCTGCTGTCCTCGGTACGCATGGGGCTGGGCTGGGAGCCCGCCTACGGCGGCCGGGACATCGACCTGGACGCGTCGGTGATCGTCTACGGCCCGCAGCGCAACCACCTGGAGACCTGCTACTTCGGCCGGCTCAGCATCCTGAACGGCGCGATCCAGCACTCCGGCGACAACCTCACCGGCGACGGCTCGGGCGACGACGAGTCGATCACCGTCCACCTCGGCGGGCTGCCGCCGGAGGCCACCGGGCTGCTCTTCACCGTCAACTCCTACTCGGGGCAGAAGTTCAACAAGGTCGCGAAGGCGTACTGCCGCCTGCTGGACGCGGCTTCCGGCGAGGAGCTGGTGCGCTTTGACCTCACCAGCGGTGAGGCCCGCACAGGTGTGCTGATGGCCAAGTTGATCAAGCAGTTCTCCGGCGAGTGGGAGATGACCGCGCTGGGCTCCTTCGTGGACGCCCGCACGGCGAAGTCCCTGGTCAAGCCGGGGGCAGCCGCTCTCTGAGGCCGCGTCACACCGGCCCGCGACGGCCCGGACTCCCTTGCGGGGCCGGGCCGTTGTGCTGCCCGCGCACCGCGCCCGGCCGCCATGTCATGGTCATCTAAATTTTACCGCTGCCCGTCTACCCGCATAGACCCGTTGGCCGGGACCCTGGTCGAGCACGCCCGTATCTCCCCCACCCCTAGCCACGGGAGCGCTCAGCCATGGCCAAGAACCCTCTCGCGTACCGAATAGGCTCAGTCGCCGGCGCCGCCGCGCTCGCCGCCACCGCCCTGCTGGCCGGAAGCGGCACCGCGCAGGCCGCGCTGCCCACCCCCATCGCCGCCTCCACCGCCCGCAGTTACCTGTCGGGGATGACGGCGACCGCCGAGACCCACGCCTCCACCTACGACCGCGACCTGTTCCCGACCTGGATCACCATCTCCGGGACCTGCGACACCCGCGAGTACGTGCTCAAGCGCGACGGCAGCAGCGTGGTGACCGACAGCTCGTGCAAGTCCACCTCGGGCAACTGGAGCAGCGTCTACGACGGGGTGACCACCACCAACCCGTCGACCTTCGACATCGACCACCTCGTGCCGCTGTCGGAGGCGTGGGACTCCGGCGCGTGGGCGTGGACGACCGCGCAACGGCAGGGCTTCGCCAACGACGTGACCCGGCCGCAGCTGCTCGCGGTGTCGGCGTCGGCCAACCGTTCCAAGGGCGACGACGACCCCGCCGAGTGGCTGCCCCGCGCGTCCTACCAGTGCACGTACGCGCGCGCCTGGGTGCAGGTCAAGCACTACTACGGGCTGAGCGTGGACAGCGCGGAGAAGTCGGCGCTCAGCTCGATACTCAACGGCTGCTGAGCCGGCGGAGGGCCGCGGAAACGATACGGCTGCCCGCCCCGGGGGGCGTACTCCGGGGCGGGCGTCGCCGCGTGCCGTGCCTGGCCGCGGGCGGTCTGCGGGCGCCGGGGGCCGGTGACGGCGGGGCGGCCCGGGCCGTGCGCCCGGCCCGCCCCGGCCCTCGCGTCCGCTCAGGCCCCGTCGCGGGACCGCGCCTTGAAGGCGGCCTTGCGGGCGTCCTTGGCGGCCCTGCGGTCCGGGTGCAGGCGGCCCATCGCCTCCAGCACGTCGGCGGTCGCCGGGTGCTCCACCCGCCAGGCCGCGTCGAAGAAGCCGTCGTGCCGGGCGACCAGGTCGCGCACCAGGTCCGACAGCAGCTCCGTGTCGTCGTCGGCGGCGAGCTGGGCGGCCAGCGTGTCGATGGTCAGCCAGAAGATCATGTCCGCGTCGGGCGTCGGCACGTCGGACGCGCCGCTCTCGGTGAGCCACACCCGGGCGAGACCGCCGAGTTGCCGGTCGTCGAGCACCTCGCGCAACGCGGGTTCGGCCTCGGCGCCCACCAGGGTCAGGGTCTGCTGGCACATCAGCCGGCGGCCCGGTGCCGCCTCGTCGTCACCGCGAGCCGCCGCCAGCAACTCCCGCGCCGCGTCGACCGGTTTGCGGTCCTTGAGCCACAACTCGGCCTCGGTGCGGGCCGCCTGGTCGGGATAGCCGGCCAGCGCGTCCAGCAGTTCGGTGCCGGTGGCGCCCGCGAGGTCGCCCACCAGCGGGGCCGACGCGCCGGCGTCGACCAGCAGTTCACGCAGGCCGTGCACGCCGAGCGGGGTGAGCCGCACCAGGCCGTAGCGGGAGATCTCGTCCGGGTCCAGCTCCTCGCCCGGCTCCGGCGCGCCCGCCGCCTCGTCCTCCTCGATCAGCGCCTCGTCCACCGGCTGGTAGTCCAGCAGCCCGGACGGCGCGAGCAGCCGGAAGTGGTCGTCGAGCCGCATCATCACCTCGGTGACCTCTTCGAGCACCGCGTCGCTGGGCTGCTCCATCTCGTCCGGCACCACGAGCGAGGCCGCGAGCACCGGGAGCGGGACCGCGCCCTGGCTGGTCTCGGTGGCGTCGTCCAGGGCCATCAGGGTGTAGAGGTTGGCCAGCGCGGTGTCCAGGAACTCGGCTTCCTCGTCCGGGTCCCAGTCGTGCTCGTCCGCGCCAGGCACGTCGCCGTCGTCCATGACGTCCCGCAGGTGCTCGATGTCCGGCGACGCCGCCTCGGCCAGCGCGGCCTCGGCCGCGGCGAGCCACACCTCCAGCACGTCCTGCGGCGCCCCCGCCGTGACCCGCTCGTAGGCCTCCCCCGGCACGGCCCGGCCGGCCGCCTCGCCCGGCGGGGTGGACTCCTCGGCCTCCTCCTCGATCTCCAGCTCGACCAGCCCGGTGTCCACGGCGACGGCCCACGCCTGGGCGGTCTCGCCGAGGCCGTCCTCGTCCTCCGCCTCGCCTGCCGCCAGCCCCAGCTCCTCCGCGGCGGCCACCAGGTCGGCGTCGAGCAGCTCCCCCATGGCGTCCACCACGCGTACCGGCGCCGCCCACCGGGCCAGCCGCAACGCGCGGTCGAGCAGCGGCACGGCCAGGGCCAGTTGTGCCAGGTCGTCCACGGGAAGCAGCCGGACGGGCGGCAGGACGAGAGGACTTGCGGACATCGGGACAGCTCCCATTCGGCGTTCGGGCTCGACTACGGCGGCGGACCGCGCCACCGCGCGTACTCAGCGTAGGCCCTCCCGGCGGGGCGCTGCTCTCCCGCTCGCCCCGGCGCCTGGCCGGTCCCTGCGCACGGGGTGCGCATCCGCCGGGCGCGGTGCCTGTGCGGTCCCCCTCCGCAAGGGGGCGCCCGACAGGGGCGCGGGGAACTGCGGGACCAGCCACGCACCCACCGGTGGTCCGGCAACGACAGCAACAGCACCGCCGGACCGGTGAGCGCACAGCCCCGCCCCTGGGGGGCACCCCCTTGCGGCGCGTCCGCACAGGACGCACGGTGGTGGGATGAACGGGGTGGGGGAAGCACGGCGGCGCGCGTCCGAGGCGCAAGGAGCCGCAATCGGCACGCGGCAGCACGTCACCGTGCTGCTGCCCGTGGCACTGGCGGCGGACCCGCCCTGGCCGGCAGGACCCCTGCCGTTCGCGGTGGGAGCGCGGGTCGCGGACGCGGCGGGCAGGCGGGGGCTGTTCACCCCCGCCGCCGCCCGCGCGCTGTACGACCGCCGCTGGCACCTGCGTACCGCACGTACGGAGGGACCGCTGGGGCTCGACGGCATGGAGCTGCTGCGCACCCCCACCGCCAGGAACACCCAACAGGCGCTCGCCGTAATGCACTTCACCGTCGCGGGCGGCACCCCGATGCTGCCGTTGCTGCGGTCGGTCAGCCACCGGCGGCAGGCCGGGCAGCCCGATCCGCTCACCGGGGCGATGGCCCCGGCCGCGCTCCTCGACGGTGTCGCCGACACCGCCGTGCCCGCCGCACCGTTCGCCCTGTCCCGCCCGTACACCGTGGCCTTCCTGACGCCCGGCGCAGACCTCGGCGCACTCGCGCTGCGGGACGCGGAGACGGGGGAAGTCGGGGCGGCGGCCGACGAGTTCCTGCGGTCGCTGGCGTCCCGTTCGGTGCCGGACGACATCCCGCTCGGCCCGGAGTCGGTACCGGAGGCGCGCGCCGAGGTCCGGCGGATATCGGCGGACTGGAGCGCGCTGGTGCTCCGCCAGGGCGCCGCCTTCCTCGGCCACCGGGCCGACACCGGCGCGGGCGACTTCTACGACTGGGCCGAGTACAACGCCCGTACGGTCTACCTGGACGCGCTGCTGCTCGGCACGGTGCAGCGCCATCACATCGACGAGCTCACCGACGACCTGTCCGCCGTCTTCGAGGGGCCGGGTCTCGCGCGCCGGGTCGCCGCGCTCGAACAGCGCATCGCGCTGTTCCGCAGTACGTACTGGCGCGAACACCTCAGCGCGCACGGCCCGGCCAACGACCTGCTGCTGGCCTTTCAGGACAAGCACCGGCTCCCGGAGCGCTTCGAGCAGATCCTCGGGGAGGCGGCGGACTACGCGCGGCTGGCGCAGACGCAGGAGAGCCAGCAGATCGCGGGCGCGCTCGGCGTGCTGACGGTGCTGGGGCTGCCGCTGGGCACCGCGCTGTCCATCCTGCAGGTGCTCGGCGACTCGCATCCGTGGCACCTGGCGCTGGCCCTCACCGCGTCGTTCGCCGCGACCGCCGCGGCGCTCACCACGCGCTACGGCCGCCTCGTCGTCTCCTCGCTGCGCGGCGGGGCCCGCCGCCGGTAAGACCCGCCCACGCCCTGCGACCCCCCGGGGGCGGCCGCGGTCGCGCCCCGGGGCCCGCCGCCGGTCAGTTGTGGTGCAGCACCGCGTTCAGGCCGCCCCAGGAACCGGTGCGCTGCAGGACCTCCACCTTGCCGGTGGTGGAGTTGCGGCGGAAGAGCAGGTTGTCCGCGCCGGACAGTTCGACGGCCTTCACGATCTGGCCGTCGGGCAGCGTCACCCGGGTGCCCGCGGTGACGTAGAGGCCGGCCTCGACCACGCAGTCGTCGCCGAGCGCGATGCCAAGGCCCGACTCAGCGCCGAGCAGGCAGCGTTCGCCGACCGAGACGATCTGCGTACCGCCGCCGGACAGCGTGCCCATGATGGAGGCACCGCCGCCGATGTCGGAGCCGTCGCCGATCACCACGCCCTGGGAGATGCGGCCTTCGACCATGGAGGTGCCCAGGGTGCCGGCGTTGAAGTTGCAGAAGCCCTCGTGCATCACCGTGGTGCCCGCGGCGAGGTGCGCGCCGAGCCGGACACGGCCCGCGTCGGCGATCCGCACGCCGGCCGGTGCCACGTAGTCCGTCATCCGGGGGAACTTGTCGACGCCGTGGACGGCGAGGTGCAGGCCCTCGGCGCGGGCGGCGAGGCGGGCGGCTTCGAGGTTCGCCACCGGGACCGGGCCGATCGAGGTCCAGGCGACGTTCGCCAGCACGCCGAACAGGCCTTCCAGATTCTGCCCGTTGGGGCGGACCAGGCGGTGGCTGAGCAGGTGCAGCCGCAGATACGCGTCGTGCGCGTCGAGGGGCTTGTCGTCCAGGGACCCGACGGCGGTCCTGACGGCGACCACCTCGACGCCGCGGCGCGGGTCGGGACCCAGCGCCGCCGGGGCCGCGCTCCCCAGGGTCTGCGCGGCCTCCTCCGCGGTCAGCCGCGCGGTGCCCGCGGGGCCCGGCTCCGCGGTGAGCTGCGGGGCGGGGTACCAGGTGTCGAGCACGGTGCCGTCGTCGGCGACGGTCGCAAGTCCGACGCCGATGGCGCCGGAGGCACGGGAGTCATTCATACCGATGACGCTAACGCGTCGCCGGAGGATCCGTGCACCCGGCCCGCCGCTGTCCGCCCTGGTCCGGGACGGCAGGGGCGGCGGGGGAGTGCGCGGGCTAGAGCTGGGGCCGGTGGCGCGGTGCGGGGCGACGCGCTGGCCGCCGCAGCGACCGGGCCGGTGCTGCGGACGACGACGCGCAGGGGGCGCCCCCGTCCGACCTGCCCGGCCGGGCACCCGCCCTGGACCTGGGCCGTCAGTAGCGCGGCGCCGGCGGGGTGTCCTGCCAGGCGGCCGACTCCGCCGCCCCGGCGCCGAGGACGGCGCAGCGCAGCCAGTGCTCGCCCGGTTGGAGGTGGGCCAGCAGGGTGGGCAGGGCGGTGCGGCGGACGAGGACGTTGGTGCCAGGCAGCAGGTCGATCACCCGCCCTTCCCGCGCCGGTGCGGCGCCGGCGGAGTCCGGGGCGGGCAGGTCGAGCAGGCCGCTGAGGTCGCCGTCGGCGTTGACCGCCGACGCGCGCCCCGCGGCCTGCTCGCGGGCGGTCGGGCCGCGGTCGCGGTCGACGGCGAAACCGCCCTCGGCGGTGTGCAGGGCCCGACCGGTGCGGATGCGGTGGGTGCGCAGGTGCCAGGGGGCGGCGGCGGTCAGCCAGGTGGTGATCTCCACGTCCGCCCACGGCCGCCAGGAGCTGCGGACGGTGCCCTCCTCGTCGAGCCGCTCGCCGCCGGAGGCGCTGTCGCCCGAGGCCGCGGGGTCCTCGCAGGTCTCGCGCACCCGGAAGTGCACCGGCTCGCCCGAGTCGTCGCTGACGGCCAGCACCGAGTCGTACGCCCCCTGGACCAGGCCGAGTTCACCGGCCGGCAGGCTGAAGCCGAAGCGGGTGGAGTAGGCGAACTTGGCGTATTTGGCCGGCCCGCCCCGCGCCCAGCCGCTGTACTGGCGCCCGCTGAGCAGGGTGACGTCGCCGCCGGAACGCAGCAGGACGGCCCCGGCGGGCGGCTGGACGAGGGTGTCGGGCAGCTCGGGCGGCGGCTGCTCGGCGGCGGCCCAGAAGCGGTGGCCGGCGGGCAGCGCGAGCGGCAGGAAGGCCTTCATCGCCCAGTACGGCGAGGCGGGGCCGTTGTACTGCTCGGCGACGGCGGGCTGCGGGTAGCCGTAGCCGATGCTCAGCAGGCCGCCGGGCGTGGTCGCCGCCGACCGGTCGCGCCACCAGCGCAGGTGCCGCATCAGCAGCCCCTGGACCTCGCCGGCGGGCAGCGCGTCGACGCCGGCGTAGCCGAGCGCGCCCCAGAAGGAGCCCTGGGCGAAGCGGTAGGTGAGGCTGCGCCCGTAGGGCACCGCGGAGCCGTCGTCGGCGAACCAGTGCCGGAAGCCGAGGGCGAACTCGCCGGCCCGCTGCCGGAATCGGGCGGTGCGCGCCGGGTCCTCGTCACCGGCCAGCGCGGCGTAGATCAGGCCGTAGAAGTGCATCGCCCAGGGGATGTAGTAGTCGCGCTGCTCGGCGGGTCCGTCGCTGTACCAGCCGTCGGCGAGCGCGTAGGTCTCCAGCCGGTCCAGGCGGGCGTGCCGGGCGTCGCGGTCGTGGGCGTAGCCCACCCGGTCGAGGCCGAGGGAGACCATGACGGGGAAGAAGTTCCAGTTGTTGTCCGGGGTCCCCGCGTCGAGGAAGCGGGTCAGCCAGGCGCCGGCCCGGTCCTTCTCGGCGCCGCTGAGCGGGTCCCACAGCCGGTCGGGCGCCAGCGCCAGGGCGAATCCGACCGCGGCGGATTCGACGGTGCGCTGGTCGACGCCCTCGGGGGCGCCCCAGTATTCGGGGTGCGCGGGGTCGGTGCCCGCCGCCAGGCCGCGGGCCCACAGGTCCCAGTGCGCGAAGTCGCCGCCGCCGGCCGCCAGCGGTGCCAGGCCCCACAGCGGGCGGGCGTAGCCCTCCAGGTCGGCGGCGGTGTCGTCGTGGTGCGCGATGTTGACGCCGAGCCGGATACGCGCGCCGTCCTTGCTCGCGTACGGCACCAGGGCGCCGGCCAGTTCGGTCGCGTACGCCCGCATCTCCTCGCGTGCCGACGCGTGTTCGCCGCCGCCGCTCGTTGTCGCCGCAGCCATGCGGACCGCCCTCCGGACTCGATGTTGCGACAACTTTCGCAACTCCGCGGGACGGCGTCAACGGCCGGACATGAGACCGGCCGCGCCCGGAGGATCGGGCGCGGCCAGCCGGACGGGAGGCGTCAGACGTTGAAGCCCAGGGCGCGGAGCTGCTCCCGGCCGTCGTCGGTGATCTTCTCCGGGCCCCACGGCGGCATCCAGACCCAGTTGATCTTCAGGGCGTTGACGATGCCCTCGGTCGCGGTCTGGGCCTGCTCCTCGATCACGTCGGTGAGCGGGCAGGCCGCCGAGGTCAGGGTCATGTCGAGGGTGGCGACGTTCGTGTCGTCGACGTGGATCCCGTAGATCAGGCCCAGGTTGACGACGTCGATGCCCAGCTCGGGGTCGACGACGTCGTAGAGCGCCTCGCGGATCTCGTCCTCGGAGGCCGGCTTGAGAGCGACCTCGGTGCTGTCAGTCATGCGGTCTCCTCGGGTTCGGTGCCGGACAGCGCCTTCGCCGTCGCGTCCTTCCAGGCCATCCAGCTCAGCAGCGCGCACTTGACCCGCGCCGGGTACTTCGAGACGCCGGCGAACGCGACGGCGTCCTCCAGCACCTCCTCCATCGCCTCGTCGGGCTCGATGCGCCCGCGGGACTGCATCAGCTCCAGGAAGGTCTCCTGGATCTTCTGCGCCTGCTCGACGTCCTTGCCGACCAGCAGGTCGTTGAGGACCGAGGCGCTGGCCTGGCTGATCGAACAGCCCTGGCCCTCGTAGGAGACGTCGCCGATGACGGAGCCGTCCATCCGGACCCGCAGGGTGATCTCGTCACCGCACGTCGGATTGACGTGGTGCACCTCGGCCTGGCCGTCCCGCAGGCCGCGCCCGTGCGGGTGCTTGTAATGATCCAGGATCACGTCCTGGTACATCGAGTCGAGCTTCACAGCAGCACCACCATCGTCACCCGAAGAAGTTCCGGACCTGTTCGAGACCCTCGGCCAGGGCGTCGACCTCAGCCGGGGTGGAGTACAGATAGAACGACGCCCTGGTGGTCGCAGGAATTCCGTACCGCAGGCACACCGGCCGCGCGCAGTGGTGGCCGACCCGCACCGCGATGCCCTGCTCGTCGAGCACCTGGCCGACGTCGTGCGGGTGGATGTCACCCAGCACGAAGGAGATCGCGGCGGCCCGGTCCTGCGCGGTGGCCGGGCCGATGATCCGCAGGTCGGGGACCTGCAGAAGCCGCTCCAGGGCGTACTCCGTCAGCGCGTGCTCATGCGCGGCGATCTTGTCCATGCCGATCGCGGACAGGTAGTCCACGGCCGCGCCGAGCCCGATGGCCTGGGCGATCGGCGGGGTGCCGGCCTCGAACTTGTGCGGCGCCGGGGCGTAGGTGGAGGAGTGCATCGAGACGGTCTCGATCATCTCGCCGCCGCCGAGGAAGGGCGGCAGGTCCTCCAGCAGCTCCTGGCGGCCCCACAGCACGCCGATACCGGTCGGGCCGACCATCTTGTGGCCGGTGAAGGCCACGAAGTCGGCGCCGAGCGCCTGCACGTCCAGGACGGTGTGCGGGGCGGCCTGCGAGGCGTCGATCAGCACCAGGGCGCCGACGTCCTGGGCGCGGCGCACGATGGCCTCGACCGGGTTGACGGTGCCCAGGATGTTGGAGACCAGCACGAAGGAGACGATCTTCGTCTTCTCGGTGATGACCTGCTCGATGTCGGACAGGTCGAGCCGGTAGTCATCGGTCAGGCCGAACCACTTCAGCGTCGCACCGGTGCGCTGCGAGAGCAGCTGCCACGGCACGATGTTGGAGTGGTGCTCCATCTCGGTGATGACGATCTCGGTGTCCCGGTCCACCCGGTAGGGCTCGTCGGCCCAGCCGAGCATGTTGGCCACCAGGTTCAGCGACTCCGAGGCGTTCTTGGTGAATATCACCTCGTCGCGGCTGGGCGCGTTGATGAAGGCGGCGACCTTGTCGCGGGCGCCCTCGTACAGCGCGGTGGCCTCCTCGGCCAGCACGTGCACTCCGCGGTGGACGTTGGCGTTGGACCGCTCGTAGTACGAGTTGAGCGTGTCGAGCACCTGGCGCGGCTTCTGCGAGGTCGCCGCGTTGTCCAGATACACCAGCTTCTTGTCGTCGTGGACCAGCCGGTCCAGGGCGGGGAAGTCCTTGCGGATCGCCTCGGTGTCGAGGAGGCCGGGCAGCAGCCGCCGGCTCGCCGGGGAAGGGGTCATGCGACATCCCCCTCGGAGTTCGCTCCGCTCACGGGGCCACCCTTCACGTAGGACTCGTAGCCCTCTTCCTCCAGCTTGTCCGCCAGCTCGGCGCCACCGGACTCGGCGATCCGGCCGGCCGCGAAGACGTGGACGAAGTCGGGCTTGATGTAGCGCAGGATGCGGGTGTAGTGGGTGATCAGCAGGGTGCCGACCTCACCGCCCTCGCGGACCCGGTTGACGCCCTCGGAGACCACCCGCAGCGCGTCCACGTCGAGGCCGGAGTCGGTCTCGTCCAGGATCGCGATGTGCGGCTTGAGCAGTTCGAGCTGCAGGATCTCGTGCCGCTTCTTCTCACCGCCGGAGAAGCCCTCGTTGACGTTGCGCTCGGCGAAGGCGGGGTCCATGTTCAGCCGCTCCATGGCCTCCCTGACCTCCTTCACCCAGGTGCGCAGCTTGGGGGCCTCGCCGCGGATGGCGGTGGCGGAGGTGCGCAGGAAGTTGGAGACGGACACGCCGGGCACCTCGACCGGGTACTGCATGGCGAGGAAGAGGCCGGCCCTGGCCCGCTCGTCCACGGTCATCGCCAGCACGTCCTCACCGTCGAGGGTGACTGTGCCGCCGGTGACGGTGTACTTGGGGTGTCCGGCCAGCGAGTAGGCGAGGGTGGACTTGCCGGAGCCGTTGGGGCCCATGATGGCGTGGGTCTCGCCCTGCTTGACGGTCAGGTCGACGCCTTTGAGGATCTCCTTGGTGGAGTTGTCGGCTTCGACGGTGACGTGCAGGTCGTTGATTTCAAGCGTGGCCATGGGTGACTCAGGACTCCTGGGTGACGGAGACGAGCACGTCGTCCCCAACGATCTTGACGGGGTATACGGGCACGGGCCGCGTGGCGGGCAGCCCGGACGGCTTGCCGGTGCGCAGGTCGAAACTCGACCCGTGCAGCCAGCACTCGATCTGGCAGTCCTCGACCTCGCCCTCGGAGAGCGAGACGTTGGCGTGCGAGCAGATGTCGTTGATCGCGAAGACATCGCCGGCGGTACGGACCACGGAGACCGGCACACCGTCGATCTCGACCCGGCGGGGGGTGTCCTCGTCCAGGTCGCCGAGCGCGCAGACGCGTACGTACGAGTCGGTGGCGGTCATCCGACGGATGCCTCCAGTTCGGCGTCGATCCTCGCCATCAGCCGCTCTTCCAGGTCGGCCAGGCCGATCTGCTGCACCAGCTCGCCGAAGAAGCCGCGGACCACCAGGCGGCGGGCGTCCTCCTCGCGGATGCCGCGGGACTGCAGGTAGAACAGCTGCTCGTCGTCGAAGCGGCCGGTCGCGGAGGCGTGTCCGGCGCCGACGATCTCGCCGGTCTCGATCTCCAGGTTCGGCACCGAGTCGACCCGGGCGCCGTCGGTGAGGACGAGGTTGCGGTTCAGCTCGTAGGTGTCGGTGCCCTCGGCGGAGGCCCTGATGAGCACGTCGCCGATCCACACCGCGTGGGCGTCCTGGCCCTGGAGCGCGCCCTTGTAGGCCACGTTGGACCGGCAGTGCGGGGTGTCGTGGTCGATGAAGAGCCGGTGCTCCTGGTGCTGGCCCTCGTCGGTGAAGTACAGCCCGTACAGCTCGGCCTCGCCGCCGGGGGCGGCGTAGACGACCCGCGGGCTGAGCCGGACCAGGTCGCCGCCGAGGGTGACGACCACCGACTTGAAGGTGGCGTCCCGGCCGACCAGCGCGGTGTGCTGGGCGGCGTGCACGGCGGTGTCGTCCCAGTCCTGCACGGAGACCACGGTGAGCTTGGCGCCGTCGCCGACCAGATATTCGACGTTGCCGGCCAGCACGGTGTCACCGGTGTGCTCGATGACCACGACGGCCTCGGCGAAGGCGCCCACCTCGACGACCTGGTGGCCGTAGACGGTGCCGCCCTCGCCGTGCACGGCGATCCTGACCGGCTCGGTCAGGATCGCTTCCTTGGGGATGCTGACGACCGAGGCCTTCTCGAAGGAGCTGTACGCCTGGGCGGCGACCCGGTCGACGGGCTTGCCCGCCTTGCCGACCCGCGGGTCGGTGCGGTCCACGGTCTGCACGGTGACGCCGTCCGGCGCGCTCACCTCGACCCGCAGGCCGCCGGTGGCCTCGGCGGTGCCGTCGTGCAGGCCGCGCAGCCGTTCCAGCGGAGTGAAGCGCCACTCCTCCTCGCGGCCGTGCGGCACCGGGAAGTCGGCCACGTCGTAGGACGGGACCGCGCTGACCCGGGCGTCGGCGGGCTGTCCCACCGTGATGGCACCGTCCGTGGTGCTGCCCGCAGGGGTGTTGTCAGCCATGGCTTGTCGTACAGCTCTCTCTCGGAAGAACGTCGTCGGGATGTGGGACCTGGCAGGGCGGCCGGCGGCTAGCCGACGGAGCCCTCCATCTGCAGCTCGATGAGCCGGTTGAGCTCCAGGGCGTACTCCATCGGCAGTTCCTTGGCGATCGGCTCGACGAAACCGCGCACGATCATCGCCATGGCCTCGAACTCGGTCATGCCGCGGCTCATCAGGTAGAAGAGCTGGTCGTCGGAGACCTTGGAGACGGTCGCCTCGTGGCCCATGGACACGTCGTCCTCGCGGACGTCCACGTAGGGGTAGGTGTCGGAGCGCGAGATCGTGTCGATCAGCAGTGCGTCGCACAGCACGTTCGACTTCGATCCGGCCGACCCCTCGCCGATCTCGATCAGACCGCGGTAGGAGGTGCGGCCGCCGCCGCGGGCCACCGACTTGGAGACGATGTTGGACGACGTGTTCGGCGCCATGTGCACCATCTTGGCGCCGGCGTCCTGGTGCTGGCCCTCGCCGGCGAAGGCGATGGACAGCGTCTCGCCCTTGGCGTGCTCGCCCATCAGGTAGACCGCCGGGTACTTCATGGTGACCTTGGAGCCGATGTTGCCGTCGACCCACTCCATGGTGGCGCCCTCGTACGCGACGGCGCGCTTGGTCACCAGGTTGTAGACGTTGTTCGACCAGTTCTGGATCGTCGTGTAGCGGCAGCGGCCGCCCTTCTTCACGATGATCTCCACGACCGCGGAGTGCAGCGAGTCGGACTTGTAGATCGGCGCGGTGCAGCCCTCGACGTAGTGGACGTAGGCGTCCTCGTCGACGATGATCAGCGTCCGCTCGAACTGGCCCATGTTCTCGGTGTTGATACGGAAGTAGGCCTGCAGCGGGATGTCGACGTGCACGCCCTTCGGCACGTAGATGAACGACCCGCCGGACCACACCGCCGTGTTCAGCGACGCGAACTTGTTGTCGCCGGCCGGGATGACCGTGCCGTAGTACTCCTGGAACAGCTCGGGGTGCTCGCGCAGCGCGGTGTCGGTGTCCTGGAAGATGACGCCCTGCTCCTCCAGGTCCTCGCGGATCTGGTGGTAGACGACCTCGGACTCGTACTGCGCCGCGACACCGGCGACCAGCCGCTGCTTCTCGGCCTCGGGGATGCCGAGCCTGTCGTAGGTGTTCTTGATGTCCTCGGGCAGGTCCTCCCAGGACTCGGCCTGCTTCTCCGTGGACCGCACGAAGTACTTGATGTTGTCGAAGTCGATGCCGGACAGGTCCGAGCCCCAGGTCGGCATGGGCTTCTTGCCGAACAGCCGCAGACCCTTGAGCCGGAGCTTGAGCATCCACTCGGGCTCGGACTTCTTCGCGGAGATGTCACGGACGACGGCCTCGGACAGGCCGCGCTGTGCGGCCGCGCCCGCGACGTCGGAGTCGGCCCAGCCGTACTCGTACGTGCCGATGCCTTCGAGCTCAGGGTGAGTGGTCTCCGTGGGAGCAGTCATGCGGGGTTCCTCCCGGACGTGCTGGCAGATGCTGCCTGGTGTGTGGTCTCGGTGTGAGCGGGTCGGGCCGGTCGGTCGTCGGTGTCCTGGCCGGTCGGGTGCGGGGCCTGCGGGACGAAGGTGGTGCATACGCCGTCGCCGTGCGCGATGGTGGCCAGCCGCTGGACGTGCGTCCCGAGCAGGCGGGAGAAGACCTCGGCCTCCGCCTCGCACAGTTCGGGGAACTGTTCGGCCGTGTGGGCGACCGGGCAGTGGTGCTGGCACAGTTGCTCGCCGGCAGGACCGGGGGCGCTGCGGGTCGTAGCAGCGTACCCGTCGGCGGACAGCGCACGAGCGAGTGCCCGGGTGCGGTCCTCGGGGGCCGCCGCGTCCACGATCGCACGGTAGCGCTCGGCCTGCGCAGCGACACGGGCACGGGCGAACGCGGAGACCGCGGCCTGGCCGTCCGGCCCGCCGCCGGCGGACTCGGCGATCCAGCGCAGCGCGTCGGCGGCGAGTACGTCGTAGGCCTGGTCGAACGCGTCCCGGCCGCAGTCGGTCAGCGCGAAGACCTTGGCGGGTCTACCGCGTCCGCGGTGACCGTAGACTCGCTGGTCGCGGGCCTCGACGACGTTGTCCGCCGCGAGTGCGTCCAGATGGCGGCGCACCGCGGCCTGGGTCAGGCCGAGCCGCTGCGCCAGGTCGGCCGCGGTGGAGGGTCCGTGGTCCAGGATGGACCGGGCGACCCGGTTGCGGGTGCGCCGCTCCCCGGTCGTCTGCTCCTCCGCCGCACCCTGCGCGGCACCACCGACGTATTTCACAACCCCATTGTTGCGTAATTCGTCAGGCCCGGGCAAGCGGCACCACTGCCGGGCGCGGTGTGCTGCGTCACTTAGGGTCACCTAATCCCGCCCTGCCGCCAGAACCGCCGCCACGCCTCCCTAGACTCGTCCGCATGCGAAACGAGCCCGCCGTCGAGGTGACCGGTCTGGTCAAGCGGTACGGGACCAGGGCCGCCGTCGACGGCCTCGACCTCCGGGTGCCGCACGGCAGCGTCACCGCCGTGCTCGGCCCCAACGGCGCGGGCAAGACCACCACCGTCGAGGTCTGCGAGGGATACCGCCGCCCGGACGGCGGCAGCGTACGGGTCCTCGGGCTCGACCCGGTCACCCGGGGGGCCGAGCTGCGGCCCAGGATCGGCGTGATGCTGCAGGCCGGCGGGGTCTACCCGGGCGCGCGCGCCGAGGAGATGCTGCGGCACACCGCCGCGCTGCACGCCCGCCCCATCGACCCGGCGGTGCTGATCGAGCGGCTGGGCCTGGAGTCCTGCGGCCGCACCACCTACCGGCGGCTGTCCGGCGGGCAGCAGCAGCGGCTCGCGCTGGCGATGGCCGTGGTCGGCCGGCCGGAACTGGTCTTCCTCGACGAGCCCACCGCCGGCCTCGACCCGCAGGCCAGGCACGCCACCTGGGACCTGGTCAGGGAGTTGCGGGCGGACGGCGCCACCGTGGTGCTGACCACGCACTTCATGGACGAGGCCGAGCAGCTCGCCGACCAGGTGGTGATCATCGACGGCGGCCGGTCCATAGCCCGCGGCACCCCCGAGGAGCTGTGCCGCGGCGGCGCCGAGGGCACCCTGCGCTTCTCCGGCCGCCCCGGCCTGGACCTGGCCTCGCTGCTCAAGGCGCTGCCCGCGGACAGCGCGGCGGCCGAGCTTGGCCC
Organism: Streptomyces sp. NBC_01198; assembly: GCF_036010485.1. Taxonomy (NCBI): domain Bacteria; kingdom Bacillati; phylum Actinomycetota; class Actinomycetes; order Kitasatosporales; family Streptomycetaceae; genus Streptomyces; species Streptomyces sp. NBC_01198. Next base: position 6,252,714 of record NZ_CP108568.1, on the reverse strand, counting down.
GGGCAGCTACCGCATCGAGGGCAGGATCGACCCGCAACTGCTGGCCACCGTCACCTCCTGGTGCGCCCAGCACGGCGTGATGCCCGACCGGCTCGCGGTGGAGCGCCGCACCCTGGAGGACGTCTTCTTGGAACTGACCGGCAGGGAGCTGCGCGGATGACCGCCACCACGGGCACCACGACCGGGCGGGCGTACGCCGCCGGCTCCTTCACGCCGGCGCCCGGCGCCGCCCCCACCGCCACGATGATCCGCGCCCAGGCGGTGCTGGAGACCAGGATGCTGCTGCGCAACGGCGAGCAGCTGCTGCTGACGGTGATCATCCCGGCGCTGCTGCTCGTGCTCTTCAGCGCCGTCGACATCGTGGACACCGGCGCGGGCAAGTCGGTGGACTTCCTGACCCCCGGCGTACTGGCGCTCGCGGTGCTGTCCACCGCCTTCACCGGGCAGGCCATCGCGACCGGTTTCGAGCGCCGCTACGGGGTGCTCAAGCGGCTGGGCGCCTCACCGCTGCCGCGCTGGGCGCTGCTGGCCGCGAAGACCTGCTCCGTGCTGGTCACCGAGCTGCTGCAGGTCGTACTGCTGACGGTGATCGCCTTCGCGCTCGGCTGGTCGCCGCACGGGAACCCGCTGGCGGTGCTGGTGCTGCTGCTGCTGGGCACCGCGGCCTTCTCCGGGCTCGGGCTGCTGATGGCCGGCACCCTGAAGGCCGAGGCGACGCTGGCAGGCGCGAATCTGGTCTTCCTGCTGCTGCTGGTCGGCGGCGGGGTGATCGTGCCGATGGACAAGTTCTCGGGACCCGTGCGGTCGGTGCTCGAACTGCTGCCGGTCTCCGCGCTGTCCGACGGCCTGCGTGACGTGCTGCAGCACGGCGCCGGGATGCCCTGGGGCGACCTGGGCATCCTCGCCGTCTGGGCGGCCGTCGGGCTGGCGGCGGCGGGGCGCTTCTTCCGCTGGGAGTGAGTCCGTCCCCCGGAATCCCCCGGGGCGGCGGCTTCCGGACGCGGCGTGCGGCACCCTCGTGAAACCGTGCACAAGGCGGGCGCCTACCATGTGTCCGTGCCGAAGCTGCCCGAAATCGCGCGAAACCCGCTCGCCTTCATCGCCGCCCGGTGGACGCCGAACCCCGAGACCGTCCGCCGGGCGACGCTCGCGGCCCTGGTCATGTCGGTGGTCATCGTGGTCACCGGCGGCGCGGTCCGGCTGACGGCCTCCGGCCTCGGCTGCCCGACCTGGCCGACGTGCAGCGGCGACAGCCTGCTCGGCACCCGCGAGATGGGCGTCCACCACATCATCGAGATCAGCAACCGCATGCTGACCTACGTGCTGTGCGCCGCGGTCGGCTGGGCGATCGTGGCGGTGCGCGCGACGCAGCCGCGCCGCACCGGCCTGTACCGGCTGGCCTGGGCGCAGTTCTGGGTCGTGGTGGGCAACGCGGTGTGGGGCGGCCTGACCGTGCTCACCAAGCTCAACCCCTACGTGGTCTCGCTGCACTTCCTGCTGTCAGCCGCGCTCATCACCGTCGCGGTGCTCACCTGGCAGCGGGTCGCGGAGGGCGACGCCTCGCCGCGGCCGCTGGTGGGCAAGCCGGTACGGCAACTGGGGCAGTTGCTGGCCGCCGCCGCCGCGGTGCTGATCGTGGTGGGCACCCTGGTCACCGGGGCGGGGCCGCACCCGGGCGACGCCAGCGGCACGTACAAGATGCAGCGCATCGAGGTCGACTGGCGGACCATCGCCCAACTGCACGCCGACTTCGCCTGGGTGGTGGTCGGGCTGACCGTCGCGCTGTGGTTCGTGCTGCGCGCGGTGGACGCGCCGGCCGGGCCGCAGCGCAGGGCCGTCGAGCTGTTCGCGGTGCTGATGGGCCAGGGCGTCATCGGCTACGTCCAGTACTTCACCCACCTGCCCGCCGTGCTGGTGGACCTGCACATGTTCGGCGCCTGCCTGGTGTGGATCGGGACGCTGCGGGTGCTGCTGTCCTTCCGGGAGCGGACCGCGGCGGCGGCGTACCTGTCAGCGCCAGGTCCCGTCGGGCGGGAGGTGCGGGACGCGGCCGGCGGCGGCCTCAGGCAGCCGGTAGACGCGCCGCGCGTTCCCCTCCCCGACCAGGGCGGCGACCCGCTGTCCGTCCGCCGCTGACCACTCCCCCGCCGCCACCCGCTCGCCGACCAGCCGGTCGAGCGCGGCCAGGAAGCCGCGCGACCCGGTGACGTACAGCTCGGGCAGGCCGATCGCGCCGCCGGCGTAGAGCACCTTGCCGAAGGGGACGCGGGCGAGCACCGCGGCCGGGTCGGTGCCGATCCCCAGATACACGTGCGGCAGTCCGGCGGCCAGCAGGGCCGCGGCGCTCTCGTGGGCCGGCCCCGGCAGCAGCACCACGTCGGTGCCGAGCCCTTCGGCGGCCCGCAGCAGGCCGGTCACCGCGGCCGGCCCCGGCCCGTCCTGCCGGTGCCGTAGCACCAGCGGCAGGCCGCCGGCCAGCGCCTGCCACACCAGGTGCCGCAGCAGCACCGGGTCCGCGGGCCGCTCGCCGACCCGCCGGGTGGCCAGCCAGTACGCGGCGGCGTACCGCACCTCGAAGTGACCCGGCGGCCCGTGAGCGGGCGACGAGCCGTCGGCCAGCAGTTCCGCGGCACACGAGAAGCCGACGGCGCTCAGCGCGGCACCGTGCACGGACTCCGCGAGATTGGCCAGAAATCCGTCTACCGTGCCCGAGGTGTCGGCCACCTGCTGGGCCAGCGGTTCGAGCCGGACGATCTCGTACGCCGCCGCGCCGCCCGCCGCGCCCAGCTCCTTGGGCGGCGTCAGGTCGCCCGGCTCACCGGTGTCGACCAGATACCCGCGGATGCCGGTGCCGCGCAGCAGCAGCCGGGCCGCCTCGTACGCGCCGAGCTCGCGGCGGCGGGCCAGGTAGCGGGCCGGAGCGCAGTGCGGCTCCAGCCCCAGCAGCGGCGGGCACCAGCGGCGTACCGCGAAGCCGGTGGGGCTGTCGAACAGCGTCGTGCGGGGCGCCGCCGCGCCGGGCAGCCGGGCCTCGAAGGCCGCGATCCCCAGCTCACCGGGGAGCACCCCGTGGCAGTACGCGTCCACCAGGTGTCCCCGCGCCCCGGCCATCCGCCGCCCCTCGTGCCGCCCTGCGTCCGCTGTGACCCTGCCATGGTCCTAACGGTGGGGGGTGGCGTCAGGTGTTGGCGCGCCCGCCGACCTGAATTCCGGCCATCCGGGTCCACTCGTACGGCCCGGTGCGGACGCGGGCGGCCAACTCCCCGCCGAATTCGTCGTGCACGGTCACCTCGGCGGTTTCGGCTGCCGCCTGGGCCGCGGGGTACGAGGGCGCGACGAGGTCGCCCCAAGCCCCGTCCTTCCCGACCAGGACGATGCGTGCGCCGCGCTGCCCGAGGTATTCGACGACGGCGTCGACCCCGCCGTGCTTGGCCCCGAACCCGCGAATGCCTCTCGCGAGGCGCCTGACCCGCCGCTCATCCGTCTTCTCGCTCATGCGCCCACATTACCTGCCGGTGGGCCTCCCGCCGGGGTGCCCATACGTAAGGCGGCGCCTTACAGGGGCGCGGGGAACTGCGCGACCAGCCCCCACCGGCGGGTTGGTGCGAAACCCACCGCAAGTGGCACCCACCCAGGGGCGCGGGGAACTGCGCGACCAGCCCCCACCGGGCGCGCGGGTCGCCACCGGCCGAAAGGGGCTGTTGCTGTCGCATCCGGACCACCGGCCGGTGGGTGGCTGAGCGCGCAGTTCCCCGCGCCCCTGGGGTGGTGGCGGTCCGTCGCCGCACAGCGGCCCGCGGAGGCCCGCGCCCCGGTGGGGCACCCACCTACGTAGCGGCAAGCCCCCCGCAGGGGCTCAGTGGAGGAAGGGGTCGATCGCCACCGCGACGAAGAGCAGCGTGGCGTACGTGATCGACCAGTGGAAGAGCCGCATCTCCTTGAGCTTCGGGCCGGTCACACCGGCCTTGGCCCGGGCGTGCAGGGCGTGCGCCTCCTTGAGCCAGAAGGCACCGAGGACCGCCGCCACCAGCGGGTAGAACCAGGACGTCTCGCCGAGCGGCCACCACAGCGTGAGCGACGTCAGCACCATCACCCAGCTGTAGAGGACGATCTGCCGGGCGACGACCTGGTTGCCCGCGACCACCGGCAGCATCGGCACGCCGACCCGCGCGTAGTCGTCCTTGACCTTCATCGACAGCGGCCAGTAGTGCGGCGGCGTCCAGAAGAAAAGGACGAGGAAGAGGACGAAGGGCGCCCACCCCAGCTCGTCGCGGACCGCGGACCAGCCGATGAAGACCTGCAGGCAGCCGGCGACCCCGCCCCACACGATGTTCTGGGCGGTGCGGCGCTTGAGGCCGAGGGTGTAGACGAAGACGTAGTAGAGGATCGCGGTGAGCGACAGGCCCGCGGACAGCGGGTTGACGAGCAGGGCGAACCACACCGTGGACACCACGGACAGCGTGATGCCGAAGACCAGGCCCTCGCGCGGCGAGACCAGCCCGGTGACCAGCGGCCGCTGCTCGGTGCGGTGCATCAACGCGTCGATGTCGCGGTCGATGTACATGTTCAGCGCGTTCGCGCCGCCCGCGGACAGGTAGCCGCCGGCCACGGTGGTCAGCACCAGCCACAGGTCGGGCACACCGCCGGCCGCCAGGAACATCACCGGAACCGTCGTGATGAGCAGCAGTTCGATGATCCGCGGCTTGGTCAGCGCCACGAACCCCATGACACGGGCCTGCAGCGGCCGATGACCTGAGCCCGTCCCGATGACCCCTGCGGGTCGGGATTCGACGGCCGTCACGAACACCCCAAGAGAGATGAGTCAAGCAGGTAGCCGAGCACCCGGCCGCCGGCTTCACCGAGCGGGCAAGACCACGGTGCGGCCTGCGCGTACCACGCCACTCTAGACGCAGGGAATACCCCGGCTGCTTCCGGGGGTGGATCGTGTTGCCCGACCCTCGTTCACCAGGCGTTAACGGGGTTCAGGAGGCGAATACGGACGTACGGGGGCAGGATCGAATTGGTGCGCGCCCTCGACGGTAGGCTCAGCGCTGTCGGGTAGGCACACGTCACCGGCGCGTTTCGACGTATTTGTTGAGAGGAGCCCTGACCCAGGGTGAGCAAGCAGCCGACCACCGCAGACCTTGACTGGACAGAACTGGACCGGCGGGCCGTTGACACCGTCCGAGTCCTGGCCATGGACTCCGTGCAGAGGGTCGGCAACGGCCACCCCGGCACGGCGATGAGCCTGGCCCCCGCCGCGTACCTGCTGTTCCAGAAGGTCATGCGGCACGACCCCGCGGACGCCGACTGGACCGGCCGCGACCGATTCGTGCTGTCGGCGGGCCACAGCAGCCTGACCCTCTACTGCCAGCTCTTCCTGGCCGGGTACGGCCTGGAGCTGGCGGACCTCGAAGGCTTCCGCACCTGGGGCTCGCGCACCCCCGGTCACCCTGAGTACGGCCACACCACCGGCGTCGAGACCACCACGGGGCCGCTGGGCCAGGGTGTCGCCAACGCGGTGGGCATGGCGATGGCGGCCCGCTACGAGCGCGGCCTGTTCGACCCGGACGCGGAGGCCGGCACCTCGCCGTTCGACCACACCATCTGGGCGATCGCCGGCGACGGTTGCCTGCAGGAGGGCATCTCCGCCGAGGCGTCCTCGCTGGCCGGGCACCAGAAGCTCGGCAACCTGGTGCTGCTGTGGGACGACAACCACATCTCCATCGAGGGCGACACCGAGACAGCGGTGTCCGAGGACACCGTCAAGCGCTACGAGGCGTACGGCTGGCACGTGCAGCGGGTCGAGCCGCTGCCCGACGGCGACCTCGACCCGCACGCGCTGTACGCGGCGCTGCTCGCCGCCAAGGCGGAGACCGGCCGGCCGTCCTTCATCGCGGTCCGCTCGATCATCGCCTGGCCGGCCCCGCACGCGCAGAACACCGAGGCCGCGCACGGCTCGGCGCTGGGTGAGGACGAGGTGCGGGCCACCAAGGAGGTGCTCGGCTTCGACCCCGACCAGCACTTCGCGGTGGCCGACGACGTGCTCGCGCACACCCGCGCGGTCGCCGACCGCGCCCGGGACACCAGGGCGGCGTGGGAGAAGTCCTTCGCCGCCTGGCGCACCGCCAACCCGGAGCACGCCGCCACCTTCGACCGGATCGACGGGGCCGAACTGCCGGAGGGCTGGCAGTCGCACCTGCCGTCCTTCGAGCCGGGCAAGTCGCTGGCCACCAGGGCCGCTTCCGGCAAGATCCTGGAGGCGCTTGGCGCCGTCGTCCCCGAGCTGTGGGGCGGCTCCGCGGACCTCGCGGGCTCCAACAACACCACGATCGACAAGACGTCGTCGTTCCTGCCGGCCGGCAACCCGCTGCCGGGCGCGCAGCCCTACGGCCGCACCATCCACTTCGGCATCCGCGAGCACTCGATGGCCGCCGAGATGAACGGCATCACCCTGCACGGCAACACCCGTGTCTACGGCGGTACGTTCCTGGTCTTCTCCGACTACATGCGCAACGCGGTACGGCTGTCCGCGCTGATGCACCTGCCGGTGACGTACGTGTGGACGCACGACTCGATCGGCCTCGGCGAGGACGGCCCGACCCACCAGCCGGTGGAGCACCTGGCCTCGCTGCGCGCCATCCCGGGGCTCAACGTGGTGCGCCCGGCGGACGCGAACGAGACGGCCGTCGCCTGGCAGGAGATCTTCAAGCGCTGGACCAAGGAGTTCGGCAAGGGCGCCCCGCACGGTCTGGCGCTCACCCGGCAGGGCGTGCCGACCTACGAGCGCAACGAGGACGCGGCGCGCGGCGGGTACGTGCTCTTCGAGGCCGAGGGCGGCCCGGCGCAGGTCATCCTGATCGGCACCGGTTCCGAGGTGCAGCTGGCCGTGGGCGCCCGCGAGGAGCTGCAGGCGGCGGGGATCCCCACCCGGGTGGTGTCGATGCCGTGCGTGGAGTGGTTCGAGCAGGAGGATCAGGCGTACCGGGACGGCGTGCTGCCGCCCTCGGTGAAGGCACGTGTGGCAGTGGAGGCGGGCATCGGGCTGACCTGGCACCGCTTCGTGGGAGACGCGGGACGCATCGTGAGCCTTGAGCACTTCGGTGCCTCGGCTGACGCGAAGGTGCTGTTCCGTGAGTTCGGGTTCACCGTGGAGGCGGTGGCCGCCGCGGCGCGGGAATCTCTCGCCGCCGCTGATCGCTGACGCAGATACACGACACATCAGGAGATGCAACTCTCATGACAGACGCACTCAAGCGCCTCTCCGACGAAGGCGTCGCGATCTGGCTGGACGACATGTCCCGCAAGCGCATCACGACCGGGAATCTGGCGGAGCTGATCGACCAGCAGCACGTGGTCGGCGCGACCACCAATCCGTCGATCTTCCAGAAGGCGATCGTCGGTGACGAGCGCTACGACCCCCAGCTCACCGACCTGGCGTCGCGCCGGCTGACCCCCGACGAGGCGGTGCGGATGATCACCACCGCCGACGTGCGGGACGCCGCCGACGTCTTCCGCCCGGTCTTCGACGCCACCGGCGGCCAGGACGGCCGGGTCTCGATCGAGGTCGACCCGCGCCTGGCGCACGACACCCGGGCGACCATCGCCGAGGCCAAGCAGCTGGCCTGGCTGGTGGACCGGCCGAACACCCTGATCAAGATCCCAGCCACCGAGGCGGGCCTGCCGGCCATCGCGGACGTCACCGGCCGCGGTATCAGCGTCAACGTCACGCTGATCTTCTCGCTGGAGCGCTACCGCAAGGTGATGGACGCCTACCTGACCGGTCTGGAGAAGGCCAAGGCGTCCGGCCTGGACCTCTCGCAGATCTACTCGGTCGCGTCCTTCTTCGTGTCCCGGGTGGACACCGAGATCGACAAGCGGCTGGAGAAGATCGGCTCCGGCGAGGCCAAGGCACTCAAGGGCAAGGCCGCCGTGGCCAACGCGCGGCTGGCCTACCAGGCGTACGAGGAGGTCTTCTCCTCCGACCGCTGGGAGGCCCTGGAGAGGGCCGGCGCGAACAAGCAGCGCCCGCTGTGGGCCTCGACCGGCGTCAAGGACCCGGCCTACCCCGCGACGCTCTACGTCACCGAGCTGGTCGCGCCGAACACGGTGAACACGATGCCGGAGGCGACCCTGGAGGCCACCGCCGAGCAGGGCAAGGTCACCGGCGACACCATCCACGGCACCTACGAGCAGTCGAAGGCCGAGCTGGACGCCATCGAGGCGATCGGCATCTCGTACGACGAGGTCGTGCGGCTGCTTGAGGACGAGGGCGTCGACAAGTTCAAGACGGCCTGGAACGAGCTGCTGGACTCCACCAAGGCGGAACTCGAACGGCTCGCCCCTTCGGAGGCCTGAGGTGAGTACCGAGACCACCGCCGAGGAGACAGCTCGCGCGGCGAACCCGCTGCGGGACCCGCTGGACCGCCGGCTGCCGCGCATCGCCGGCCCCTCCGGCCTGATCATCTTCGGCGTGACGGGCGACCTGTCCCGCAAGAAGCTGATGCCGGCCGTCTACGACCTCGCCAACCGCGGGCTGCTGCCGCCGGGCTTCGCCCTGGTCGGCTTCGCCCGCAGGAGCTGGGAGGACGAGGACTTCGCGCAGGAGGTGCACGACGCGGTCAAGGAGCACGCGCGCACCCCCTTCCGTGAGGAGGTGTGGCAGCAGCTCGCCGAGGGCTGCCGCTTCGTGCAGGGCGACTTCGACGACGACACCGCGTTCGAGACGCTCAAGGAGACCATCGACGAGCTGGACAAGGCCCGCGGCACGGGTGGCAACTTCGCCTTCTACCTGTCCGTACCGCCGAAGTTCTTCCCCAACGTGGTGCAGCAGCTCAAGAAGCACGGGCTGTCGCAGGGCACCGGCGAGTCGTGGCGGCGTGCCGTCATCGAGAAGCCGTTCGGCCACGACCTGGCCAGCGCCCAGGACCTCAACCGGATCGTGCACGACGTCTTCCCGCCCAACGAGGTCTTCAGGATCGACCACTACCTGGGCAAGGAGACGGTCCAGAACATCCTGGCGCTGCGCTTCGCCAACACGATGTACGAGCCGATCTGGAACCGCTCGTACGTCGACCACGTGCAGATCACGATGGCCGAGGACATCGGCATCGGCGGCCGGGCCGGCTACTACGACGGCATCGGCGCGGCGCGCGACGTGATACAGAACCACCTGCTCCAGCTGCTGGCGCTGACCGCGATGGAGGAGCCGGGCTCCTTCCACCCCAAGGCGCTCACCGCGGAGAAGCTCAAGGTGCTCGGCGCCGTCGTGCTGCCCGACGACCTCGGCAAGCACACCGTGCGCGGGCAGTACGCGCACGCCTGGCAGGGCGGCGAGGAGGTGGTCGGGTATCTGGAGGAGGACGGGATCGACCCCAAGTCCAAGACCGACACCTACGCCGCCGTCAAGCTGGAGATCAACAACCGCCGCTGGGCCGGGGTGCCGTTCTACCTGCGCACCGGCAAGCGGCTGGGCCGCCGCGTCACCGAGATCGCGGTGATCTTCAAGCGGGCCCCCTACCTGCCCTTCGAGTCCGGGGCCACCGAGGAGCTGGGCGAGAACGCCCTGGTCATCCGGGTGCAGCCGGACGAGGGCGTGACCGTGCGGTTCGGGTCGAAGGTGCCGGGCACCTCCACCGAGGTGCGGGACGTGACGATGGACTTCGCCTACGGGGAGTCCTTCACCGAGTCCAGCCCGGAGGCGTACGAGCGGCTGATCCTGGATGTGCTGCTCGGTGACGCCAACCTCTTCCCGCGGCATCAGGAGGTCGAACTGTCCTGGACGATACTGGATCCGATCGAGGCCTACTGGGACAAGCACGGCAGGCCCGCCCAGTACGAGTCCGGCACCTGGGGACCGGCCGAGGCCGACGAGATGCTCGCACGAGACGGCAGGAGCTGGCGCCGGCCATGAAGATCGACCTCACGGACACCACGTCCGCACGCATCAACGGCGGTCTGATCGACGCCCGGCGGGCGATCGGCACCCCCGCCGTCGGGATGGTGCTGACCCTGGTCATCGTCACCGACGAGGGCAGCGCCTACGACTCGCTCAAGGCGGCGCACGAGGCGTCCAGGGAGCACCCCTCGCGCATCCTGGTCGTCATCAAGCGGCCGGGACGCTCCCCCCGGGAGCGGGCCGGCGCCCGGCTGGACGCCGAGGTGGTGGTGGGCGCCGAGGCCGGCACCGGCGAGACCGTGGTGCTGCGCATGCACGGCGAGCTGGCCAACCACGCCGAGTCCGTCGTCCTGCCGCTGCTGCTGCCGGACGCCCCGGTGGTGTGCTGGTGGCCCGACCAGGCGCCGGACAAGGCGGGAGCCGACCCGCTGGGCCGGCTCGCCCAGCGCCGCATCACCGACGCGTCCTCGGCCGAGGACCCGGTCGGCTCGATCGCGGTACGCGCCGCCTCCTACACCCCGGGCGACACCGACCTGGCGTGGACCCGGGTCACCCCGTGGCGTTCGATGCTGGCGGCGGCCCTGGACCAGAAGCACTCCACGATCACCGCGGCCTCCGTCGAGGGCGAGGCGTACAACGCGAGCACCGAACTGCTCGCGCTGTGGCTCGCCGACCGGCTGGGCGTCGAGGTGGAGCGCAAGGTCTCCGACGGCCCCGGCATCACCGCGGTCCGGCTGGTCACCACCGACGGCGACATCTGCCTGGACCGGTCCGACGGCCTGCTCGGCGAGCTGTCGGTGCCCGGCCAGCCGGACCGGCACGTGGCGCTCAAGCGGCGGGAGACCGCCGAGCTGATCGCCGAGGAACTGCGCAGGCTCGACCCCGACGACATATACCGCACCACGGTGCAGTTCGGCGTCAAGCACCTGATCAGCACCTCCAAGGCCGGCAAGGGCATGGAGGAGGGCCCGACCGCCGCGGCCCGCGCCACACCGTCGACCGCGAAGAAGGCGGCCCCGGGAGGGAAGGCGGCGACGCCGAAGTGAGCACTCCCCAGGTCGTGGTCCACCGCGACAAGGAACTGATGGCGCGCGCCGTCGCGGCCCGGCTCATCACCCGGATCGTGGACGCCCAAGCCGCCAGGGGCACAGCCTCGGTGGTGCTCACCGGCGGCCGCAACGGCAACGCGCTGCTGGCCGCGCTCGCCGAGTCCCCCGCGCGTGACGCGGTGGACTGGGCGCGGCTCGACCTGTGGTGGGGCGACGAGCGGTTCCTGCCGGACGGCGACCCGGAGCGCAACGTCACCCAGGCCGCCACGCTGCTGGACGCCGTCCCGCTGGACCCCGCCAGGGTCCACCCGATGGCGGCGTCCGACGGCCCGTACGGCTCCGATGTGGAGGCGGCGGCCGAGGCCTACGCGGCGGAGCTGGCCGCGGCGGCGGAGCCAGGCGACCACGGCCGGGTGCCGGCCTTCGACGTGCTGATGCTCGGCGTCGGACCGGACGCGCACGTCGCCTCGCTCTTCCCGGAGCATCCCGCGGTGCGGGAGCTCACCCGCACGGTGGTCGGCGTCCACGGCTCTCCCAAGCCGCCGCCCACCCGGCTCTCGCTGACGCTGCCCGCAATCCGGGCGGCCCACGAGGTGTGGCTGCTCGCCGCCGGTGACGACAAGGCCGGGGCGGTCGCGCTGGCCCTGTCCGCCCCCGGCGAGCTCCAGGCCCCGGCCTCCGGGGCGCACGGCCTGTCCCGCACGCTGTGGCTGCTGGACCGCGCGGCGGCGTCCAAGCTGCCGCCGCAGCTCTACCCGTCCGCCTCGTCCTAGGACAGGGCAGCCGGGGACAGCACGTCACAGGGGCGCCGGGGATTCCCCCGGCGCCCCTGTGGTGCTCAGCGCCCGCGCAGTTCGCGGTACTTGGCCACCAGGTGCTTGGTGCTCGGGTCGAGACCCGGGACGTCGGCGCCCTCCGTGAGGGCTGGCTCGACGCGCTTGGCGAGCACCTTGCCGAGCTCGACGCCCCACTGGTCGAAGGAGTCGATGTTCCAGATCGCGCCCTGCACGAACACCTTGTGCTCGTAGAGCGCGATGAGCTGCCCCAGCACGGACGGCCTGAGTTCGGTCGCCAGGATCGTCGTCGTCGGGTGGTTGCCGCGGAAGGTCTTGTGCGGGACCAGGTCCTCCGGGACGCCCTCCGCCCTGACCTCGTCGGGGGTCTTGCCGAAGGCCAGCGCCTGGGTCTGCGCGAAGAAGTTGGCCATCAGCAGGTCGTGCTGCCCGGCCAGCGGGCCGAGTTCGGCGATCGGCCGGGCGAAGCCGATGAAGTCCGCCGGGACGAGCTTGGTGCCCTGGTGCAGCAACTGGTAGTAGGCGTGCTGCCCGTTGGTGCCGGGCGTGCCCCACACCACGGGTCCGGTCTGCCAGCTCACCGGGTTGCCCTGGCGGTCGACGGACTTGCCGTTGGACTCCATGTCCAGCTGCTGCAGATACGCGGTGAACCTGCTCAGGTAGTGGCTGTACGGCAGCACCGCGTGCGACTGGGCGTCGTGGAAACCGCCGTACCAGACACCGAGCAGCCCCAGCAGCAGCGGGACGTTCTGCTCCGGCGGGGCGGTCCTGAAGTGCTCGTCGACCAGGTGGAAGCCCGCCAGCATCTCGCGGAAGGCGTCCGGGCCGATCGCCAGCATCAGCGACAGGCCGATGGCCGAGTCGAACGAGTAACGGCCGCCGACCCAGTCCCAGAACTCGAACATGTTGGTCGGGTCGATGCCGAAGTCGGTGACCTTCTCGGCGTTCGTCGACAGGGCCACGAAGTGTTTGGCCACCGCGTCGTCACCGGCACCGAGCTGCCCGAGCAGCCACTGCCGGGCGGAGGTGGCGTTGGTGATGGTCTCGATGGTGGTGAACGTCTTGGACGCGATGATGAACAGCGTCTCGGCCGCGTCCAGGTCGCGGACCGCCTCGTGCAGGTCGGCGCCGTCGACGTTGGACACGAAGCGTACGGTCAGGTCACGGTCGGTGTAGGAGCGCAGCGCGTCGTAGGCCATCGCCGGGCCGAGGTCGGAGCCGCCGATGCCGATGTTGATGACGTTCCTGATGCGCTTGCCGGTGTGGCCGGTCCACTCGCCGGAACGGATGCGGTCCGCGAAGACCCCCATCTTGGTGAGCACCGCGTGCACGGCCGGCACCACGTTGTAGCCGTCGACCTCGATCGTCGCGGACTGCGGGGCGCGCAGCGCGGTGTGCAGCACCGCGCGGTCCTCCGTGGTGTTGATCCGCTCGCCGCGGAACATCGCGTCGCGCAGCTCGTACACACCGCTGGCCGCGGCCAGCTCCCGCAGCAGCCGCAGCGTCTCGTCGGTCACCAGCTGCTTGGAGTAGTCCAGGTGGAGGTCCCCCACCCGGAGGGTGTAGCGGTCGGCCCTGCCGGGGTCGGCGTCGAACAGCTCCCGCAGGTGAGTGCCCGACGTCTCCTCACGATGCTTGCCGAGCGCGTGCCATTCGGGGCGCTGGTCGAGACGGTTCCGGCCCTGCGCGTTGGTTTCGGACATCAGTCCACTTCTCCTCGTCCTCGCTGCAGGATCAACGCTAGTTGATGATGCTGCGGAACGAGGCTCCGGCACCCGGGAGGAGTGGAGGCGGTGCGGGACGCCGCCGGGAGGTCAGATCTCGCCGCGCAGCTTCGCCAGCGCCTCGGCGAGGATCGCCTCGCCGTCCGCGGCGGAACGCCGCTCGCGCACGTAGGCGAGGTGGGTCTTGTACGGCTCGGTCCGCGGCGGTGCCGGCGGATTCTCCTCGTCCTGGCCGGCCGGGAAGCCGCAGCGCGGGCAGTCCCAGGTCTCCGGGATCTGCGCGTCGCTTGCGAAGCTCGGCTGGGTCTCATGTCCGTTGGAGCACCAGAAGGAGATGCGGAGGCGCGGCGCGGACTCGCCGCGCTCGGCCTCTCCCATCGGCCCCGCTCCGACCCGACTGCCACGGATCGCGTTGCCACTTGCCACGGTCGTAACTCCCTGCGTGATGGTGCTGCGAGATCGCCCAGTTTACGGGGACCTTACGTGCCGTCCAGTGGCAGGCGCACGACCCGCCCCCCGAAGACGTCTTCCCATAGTAAGCCGCGGTGGCGACGAGGCGTCAGTTCACCCTGGATGCGCGGGAGTCGGACGCGGAGCCAGGGCGCGCCTCAGTTCTGGTACTTCATCACCAGACCGAGGACCACGATGCACGCGAACCACAGCAGACCGACCACCACGGTGATCCGGTCGAGGTTGCGCTCGGCCACCGAGGAGCCGCCGACGGAGGACTGCATGCCACCGCCGAACATGTCCGAGAGGCCGCCGCCCTTCCCCTTGTGCATCAGCACCAGCAGCAGAAGCAGCAGGCTGAAGATGATGAGGGCGATGGAGAACCCGATGACCACGGCTGGACCAACTCTCTCGACTACATGACAACGGCACGGGGCCGGACGGTGCGGCTACACGGTTCGGCCCCGCCAGGGTACTTCACAGCGCTGCGGACATCACTGGTCGCGGAAGCGGACGATCTTGACGAACTCCTCCGAGTCCAGTGCCGCCCCGCCGACCAGGGCCCCGTCCACGTCCGGCTGGGCCATGATCGCGGCGACGTTGCCCGCCTTGACCGAGCCGCCGTACTGGATACGGACGCCGTCGGCGGTCTCCTGGTCGTACAGCTCGGCGAGCCTGGCCCTGATCGCCCCGCAGACCTCCTGGGCGTCCTCCGGGGTGGCCACCTCGCCGGTGCCGATCGCCCACACCGGCTCGTAGGCGATCACGACGGTGGCGGCCTGCTCCTTTGGGATGTCCTTCAGCCCGCCGTCCAGCTGCGCCAGGGTGTGCGACACCTGCTGCCCGGCCCTGCGGACGTCCAGGCCCTCGCCGACGCACACGATCGGGGTCAGGCCGTTGCGGAAGGCGGCCTTGACCTTGGCGTTGACGATCTCCTCGGTCTCGGCGTGATACTGCCGTCGCTCGGAGTGACCGACGGCCACGTAGCTGCACTTGAACTTCGCCAGCATCGGCCCGGAGATCTCGCCGGTGTAGGCGCCCGAGTCGTGGGCCGAGATGTCCTGGGCGCCGTACTTGATCTTCAGCTTGTCGCCGTCGACCAGGGTCTGCACCGACCGCATGTCGGTGAACGGCACCAGGACGGCGACCTCGACGGCCGCGAAGTCCTTGTCGGTGAGTCCGAAGGCAAGCTTCTGGACGTGCGCGATGGCCTCAAGGTGGTTGAGGTTCATCTTCCAGTTGCCCGCCATCAGCGGGGTACGGCTCTGCTCTGTCATCGGATTCGTCACTTCTCCAGCTCGTGGTCGGGCTTCCTGCTCAGTCCCTCCGCGAACGGCCTCGTTCCTCGGCCGGCCGCTCCGGGAGCTCGGGCGTCAGCCCTCCAGTGCGGCGAGACCCGGCAGGGTCTTGCCCTCAAGATATTCCAGGCTTGCGCCGCCGCCGGTGGAAATATGGCCGAAAGCATTCTCGTCGAAGCCCAGAATGCGGACAGCCGCGGCCGAGTCGCCGCCGCCGACGACCGTGAAGGCCGGGGAGTCGATCAGCGCCTGGGCGACCGCGCGGGTGCCCTCGGCGTAGTCGGGGTGCTCGAAGACGCCCATCGGACCGTTCCAGAAGACGGTGGCGGCGTCGGCCAGCTTGCCGGCGAAGAGCTTGCGCGACTCCGGGCCGATGTCCAGGCCGATCATGTCGGCCGGAATGGCGTCGACGGGCGCGGTGACCGGCGAGGACGGCGCCTTCGTCTTCAGGTCGGGGAATTCGGTGGCGCCGACCACGTCCACCGGCAGCACGAACTCCACGCCCTTGGCCTTCGCCCGCTCCAGGTACTCGCGCACCACGGGCAGCTGGTCCTCCTGCAGCAGGCTCTTGCCCACCTCGTGGCCCTGGGCCTTGAGGAAGGTGAAGACCATGCCGCCGCCGACCAGGATCCGGTCGGCCTTCTCCAGCAGGTGGTCGATCACGCCGAGCTTGTCGGACACCTTGGAGCCGCCCAGCACCACCGCGTACGGCCGCGTGACGTCCTCGGTGAGCTTCTTGAGCACGCCGACCTCGGTGGCGATCAGACCGCCCGCCGCGTGCGGCAGGCGGGCCGGCAGGTCGTAGACCGAGGCGTGCTTGCGGTGCACCGCGCCGAAGCCGTCACCGGCGTAGACGTCGGCGAGCGACGCGAGCTCGTCGGCGAAGGCGCCGCGCTCGGCGTCGTCCTTCGCGGTCTCACCGGCGTTGAAGCGCAGGTTCTCCAGCAGGGCGACCTGGCCGTCCGCCAGGCCCTCCACGGTGGCACGGGCGCTGTCGCCGACGGTGTCGGCGGCGAAGGCCACGTCCTTGCCCAGCAGCTCGCCCAGCCGGGCCGCGACGGGCGCCAGCGAGAACTGCGGGTCGGGCTCGCCCTTGGGGCGGCCCAGGTGCGAGGCGACGATCACCCGCGCGCCGGCCTCGGCGAGCTTGGTGATGGTCGGTACGGCGGCCCGGATCCGGCCGTCGTCGGTGATGGTCCGCCCGTCGAGCGGCACGTTCAGGTCGGCGCGGACGAACACCCGCTTGCCCGCCACCTGCCCCTGGCCGATGAGGTCGTCGATCGTCTTCATCTTCTGCGGTATCTCCGGTCTGCTACGAGTGGGCTGGCACGGAGACAGGGTCCGGCCGGGCGCTCCGTCGCGCCCGGTCCGGACCCTGTCCCTCACATCGCTGTGCGTGGCGGCTGCTGGCCGGCCTGCCGGTTACCCGGTCAGAGCTGGTCGCCGACGAAGACCGTGAGGTCCACCAGGCGGTTGGAGTAGCCCCACTCGTTGTCGTACCAGCCGATGACCTTGACCGTCTTGCCCTGCGCCATGGTCAGCGAGGAGTCGAAGGTGCAGGAGGCCGGCCAGTTGACGATGTCGGAGGACACGATCGGGTCCTCGGTGTACTCCAGGATGCCCTTGAGCTGACCCTCGGAGGCCTTCTGGAACGCGGCGTTGACCTCGTCCTTGGTGACCTCGCGCTCCAGGTCGATCACCAGGTCGGTGACCGAGCCGGTGGGGACGGGCACGCGCATCGCGATGCCGTCCAGCTTGCCCTTGAGCTGCGGGATGACCAGCGCGGTCGCCTTGGCGGCACCCGTGGTGGTCGGGATGATGTTCTCCGCGGCGGCGCGGGCGCGGCGCAGGTCCTTGTGCGGGAAGTCCAGGATGCGCTGGTCGTTGGTGTACGCGTGGACCGTGGTCATCAGGCCCTTGACGATGCCGAAGTTCTCCAGCAGCACCTTCGCCATCGGCGCCACACAGTTCGTGGTGCACGAGGCGTTGGAGATGATGTTGTGGTTCGCGGGGTCGTACGCGTCCTGGTTGACGCCCATGACGATGGTGATGTCCTCGTCGGTGGCGGGCGCCGAGATGATGACCTTCTTGGCACCGCCCGCGATGTGCTTGCCCGCGTCGGCGGCCTTGGTGAAGATGCCGGTCGACTCGACGACGATGTCGACGCCCAGCTCGCCCCACTTGATCGCCGCGGGGTCGCGCTCCGCGAGCACCTTGATCGTCCTGCCGTCCACCGTGATGGAGTCCGCGGTGTGGGTGACCTCGGCCTTGAGGCGCCCCAGGATGGTGTCGTACTTCAGCAGGTGCGCCGTGGTCGCGGTGTCACCCAGGTCGTTGACAGCCACGATCTCGATGTCCGCGCCCTGCTCCAGGGCGGCGCGGAAGAAGTTACGACCGATACGGCCAAAGCCGTTGATGCCTACCCGGATCGTCACGAACCGATCTCCTCGCTCAGTCGCCGGAATCCACTCCGGCTGCGAAATATGGGATGTCCCCGACCACCCCCGACCCTACCTCGCCCCTGTCCCCCCGGTGACATCACCCGACCCCCTCCGGTCACCTTTCCCCCCACCCGGCGAGCGCCCCGCACAGCGGTGCCCGACAGGGGCGCGGGCGTCAGCCGACCATCTCGTCGGTGAGGTTGGCCTCGGTGCCCGGGAGGCCCAGGTCGGACGCCCGCTTGTCGGCCATCGCGAGGAGCCGGCGGATCCGGCCGGCCACCGCGTCCTTGGTCAGCGGCGGCTCCGCCAGCGAGCCCAACTCCTCCAGGGACGCCTGCTTGTGGTCCATCCGCAGCCGACCGGCGGCGGCGAGGTGCTCGGGCACCTCGTCGCCCAGGATCTCCAGCGCCCGCTGCACCCGCGCGCCCGCGGCGACCGCCGCCCGGGCGGACCGCCGCAGGTTGGCGTCGTCGAAGTTGGCCAGCCGGTTCGCGGTGGCCCGGACCTCGCGCCGCATGCGGCGCTCCTCCCAGGCCAGTACGGAGTCGTGCGCGCCCAGCCGGGTGAGCAGCGCGCCGATGGCGTCGCCGTCGCGTACGACGACCCGGTCGACGTTGCGCACCTCGCGCGCCTTGGCCGGGATCTGCAGCCGGCGCGCGGCGCCGACCAGGGCCAGCGCGGCCTCGGGGCCGGGGCAGGTCACCTCGAGCGAGGAGGACCTGCCCGGCTCGGTCAGCGAGCCGTGCGCCAGGAAGGCCCCACGCCAGGCGGCCTCGGCGTCGCAGGTGGCGCCGGAGACGACCTGCGGGGGCAGCCCGCGGATGGGGCGCCCGCGGCCATCCACCAGGCCGGTCTGCCGGGCCAGCTGGTCACCGCCGGCGACCACCCTGACCACGTACCGGCTGCCGCGCCGCAGCCCGCCCGGCGCCATCACCACCAGGTCCGAGGAGTGGCCGAAGATCTCCAGGATGTCCTTGCGGAGCCGCCGTGCGGCGATCCCGGTGTCCAGCTCCGCCTCGATCACGATCCGGCCGCTCACCAGGTGCAGGCCGCCGGCGAAGCGGAGGATCGACGAGACCTCCGCCTTGCGGCAGCAGGTCCGGGTGACGGGGAGCCGGGAGATCTCGTCCTTCACCGCTGCCGTCATCGCCATGGGCCGATCCTTCCACGCATACGAAAAATCCGGTCATACGCGGCGGCCAACAGCTCCGGGTCGTGTTGCGGCCCCTCAGGGGCGGCAACCGGGGCCAGCTCGACCGTGCCGCCCAGCCGCAGGGCGGCCTCTTCGAGGCTGTCACGGTCCGGGACGGCGGCCTCGTCGGCGAGAACCACGTCGATGGTGAGTTTAGGGGCGTGTCGCCCCAAAACCTCCAAGTGACGCTGCGGAGAAAATCCGGCGGTTTCGCCGGGTTGCGGCGCCAGATTGAGCGTGAGGACCCGCCGGGCCCTGGTGGTCATCAGCGCGTCGGCCAGTTCAGGCACCAGCAGATGCGGGATCACCGAGGAGAACCAGGAGCCGGGACCGAGCACCACCCAGTCGGCGTCGAGCACCGCCTGGACGGCTTCCGGCACCGCCGGCGGGTCGGCTGGCTCCAGCATCACCTCAAGCACCTCACCGGGGGTGAGGGCGACGGTGGCCTGGCCGCGGACGGTCGACACCGCGTCCGGCTCGGCGGGGTCGTGGCCGCGGACGACGGCGTGCAGGTCGAGCGGCACGGCCGACATCGGCAACACCCTGCCGTGCGCGCCGAGCAGCCGGCCGACCCACTCCAGCGCGGCGACCTCGTCGTTCAGCTGCTCCCACAGGGCGACGATCAGCAGGTTGCCGACCGCGTGGCCGTGCAGGTCGCCGCCGCTGACGAAGCGGTGCTGCACCACCCGGGACCAGGTCCTGCCCCATTCGTCGTCGCCGCACAGCGCCGCGAGCGCCTTGCGCAGGTCCCCTGGCGGCAGCACGCCCATCTCGCTGCGCAGCCGACCGCTGGAGCCGCCGTCGTCGGCGACGGTGACCACAGCGGTGAGGTCGCCGGTGATCCGGCGCAGTGCCGACAGCGAGGCGGCCAGCCCGTGGCCGCCGCCCAGGGCGACCACCTTCGGCGGAACTCCGCGGCCGCGGCCCGTGCCCGCGCGGCCGGTGCGGCGCTGCCGCCGACCCGTCATGATCACTCGCGCCCCATGTCCCTGTGCACCGTCACCGTCTCCACTCCGTCCGCCGCCAGCCGGGCGGCCAGCCTCTCCGACATCGCCACGCTGCGGTGCTTGCCGCCCGTACAGCCGACGGCGATGGTCACGTACCGCTTGCCCTCACGCCGGTAGCCGGCGGCGATGATGTGCAGCAGCTCGGCGTACCGGTCGAGGAACTCCTTGGCGCCGGGCTGGTTGAACACGTACGTGGCGACCTCGTCGTTGAGCCCGGTGAAGGGGCGCAGCTCCGGAACCCAGTGCGGGTTCGGCAGGAAGCGGCAGTCCACCACCAGGTCGGCGTCGACGGGCAGCCCGTACTTGAATCCGAACGACATGACGGTGGCCCGGAGTTCCTGCTCCTCCTCACCGGCGAACTGCGCGTCGAGCTTGGCGCGCAGCTCGTGCACGTTCAGACTGGAGGTGTCGACCACCAGGTCGGCGTCGCCGCGCAGCTCGCGCAGCAGGTCCCGCTCGGCCCCGATGCCGTCCACGATGCGGCCCTGGCCCTGCAGCGGGTGCGGCCGGCGCACCGACTCGAAGCGGCGTACCAGCGCGTCGTCGGAGGCCTCAAGGAAGATCACCCGGCGCTTGACGTGCTTGGCCTCCAGGTCCGCGAGGGACTCCCTGAGGTTGTCGAAGAACTGCCGGCCGCGTACGTCCACCACGACCGCGATCCGCGCCACGTTGCCCTGGGAGCGGGCGCCGAGGTCCACCATGGTCGGGATGAGGGCCGGCGGCATGTTGTCGACCACGAACCAGCCCAGGTCCTCCAGGCACTTCGCCGCGGTGCTGCGGCCGGCTCCCGACATCCCGGAGATGATCACCAGTTCCGGGATGGCCTGGCCGGCCTCACCCGCTCCTCCACTGGTCATATGCCCACTGTCCTGTTCGTCCTGCTCGCTCATGTGCTCTTCCCCCGATGCTCGCCGCCGGGCGCCGCCGGCGGTGTGCCCGCGGTCGTACCGTCGTCGTCCTCGATGATCTCTCCGGTCGCGGTGTTCACCGCGGGTGCGGCCGGGGCCGCGGACGCCAGGGCGGCGGCGACCGTCTCCGCCGTACGGCGGCCGATCCCCTGGACCTGGCAGATCTCCTCGACGGTCGCCGCGCGCAGCCGCTTGAGCGAACCGAAGTGCTTCAGCAGTGCCTGCTTGCGCGTCTCGCCCAGGCCCGGCACCGCGTCCAGCGCGCCGGCCTTCATCGACTTGGTCCGCTTGCTGCGCTGGTAGTTGATGGCGAAGCGGTGCGCCTCGTCGCGGACCCGCTGGAGCAGGTAGAGGCCCTCGCTGCTGCGCGGCAGGATCACCGGGTCGTCGTCGCCCGGCACCCAGACCTCTTCGAGGCGCTTGGCCAGGCCGCACACGAACACGTCGGCTATCCCCAGCTCGTCCAGCGCCCGGCGGGCGGCCGCGACCTGCGGCTGCCCGCCGTCGACGACCACCAGCTGCGGCGGATACGCGAACTTGCGCGGCCGCCCGGTGTCCGGGTCGATGGGCCCGCCGACGGCCTCGGGACGGCCCTCGTCGCCCTCGTCGTTCTGCGTGTCGTCCTGCGTGCTGTCGTCCTGCGTGCTGTCCTGCGGGCCCTGCTGGGCCTGCGGCTGGTCTGGCTCCCACTCGCCGGTCTTCTGCTTCTCCAGCAGGTAGCGGCGGAAGCGGCGGGAGATGACCTCGTGCATGGACCGGACGTCGTCCTGCCCGGCGAAGGACTTGATCTGGAAGCGGCGGTATTCGCTCTTGCGGGCCAGGCCGTCCTCGAAGACCACCATCGAGGCGACCACGTCGTCGCCCTGCAGATGGCTGATGTCGTAGCACTCGATCCGCAGCGGCGCGGTGTCCAGGTCCAGGGCGGCGGCGATCTCCTCCAGCGCCCGGGAGCGGGTGGTCAGGTCCGAGGCGCGGCGGGTCTTGTGCAGGACCAGCGCCTGCTGCGCGTTGCGCTGCACGGTGACCATCAGGTCCTTCTTGTCGCCGCGCTGCGGCACCCGCAGGCTCACCTGGGAGCCGCGCCGGTCCGACAGCCACTGGGCGACCGCTTCCGCGGCCCGCGGCAGCGCCGGGACCAGCACCTCCTTGGGCACGCCGCCGCTGCCGCCGGACTGTGCCGCGTCGCCGGTCTCGTCGCCGTAGAGCTGCTGGAGGGCGTGCTCGACCAGGTCCGCGGTGTCCACCGCCTCGACCTTGTCGGTGACCCAGCCGCGCTGGCCGCGGACCCGGCCGCCGCGGACGTGGAAGATCTGCACGGCGGCTTCGAGTTCGTCCTCGGCGACCGCGATCAGGTCGGCGTCGGTGGCGTCGGCGAGCACCACCGCGTTCTTCTCCATGGCGCGGCGCAGCGCCTCCAGATCGTCGCGCAGCCGGGCCGCCTGCTCGTACTCCATGGCGGACGCGGCGTCCTTCATGCGCTGTTCGAGCCTGCGCAGATAGGTGCCGGTGTGGCCGGCCATGAAGTCGCAGAACTCCTCGGCCAGTTCGCGGTGGTCGGGCTCGCTGATCCGGCCGACGCAGGGCGCGGAGCACTTGCCGATGTAGCCGAGCAGGCAGGGCCGGCCGATCTGCGCGGAGCGCTTGAAGACCCCGGCGGAGCAGGTGCGGACCGGGAAGACCCGCAGCAGCAGGTCGACGGTCTCGCGGATCGCCCAGGCGTGCGCGTAAGGGCCGAAGTAGCGCACGCCCTTGCGCTTGGGACCGCGCATCACCTGGACGCGCGGGAACTCCTCGTTCATGGTGACGGCGAGGGACGGGTAGCTCTTGTCGTCGCGGTACTTGACGTTGAACCGCGGGTCGAACTCCTTGATCCAGGAATACTCCAGCTGCAGCGCCTCGACCTCGGTGGAGACCACCGTCCACTCCACGGCCGCCGCGGTCGTCACCATGGTGGCGGTGCGCTGGTGCAGGTTGGTGATGTCCTGGAAGTACGAGGACAGCCGCTGGCGCAGGCTCTTCGCCTTGCCGACGTAGATCACCCGGCCGTGCTCGTCCCGGAATTTGTAGACCCCGGGAGAGTCGGGGATCTGGCCCGGCTTCGGTCGGTACGTACTGGGGTCTGCCATGCTTCCCACCCTACTTGCGGGATGCGACAAACCGGGGTCAGGCTCGGGGTCCCGGAACCCCGCGATCCGGGGCCCGGGGACCGGCCGGCCGACAGGTCAGCTCGCGGGTCCCGCGGTGATTCTGCCGCCCGCCACCGTGACGGGGACGGCGGGCAGCGCCTTGGTCGCCGGTCCCTGGACGACAGCCCCGGTCTCGGCGTCGAACTGGCTGCCGTGGCAGGGGCAGGAGATGGTCGTGCCCTCCACCGAGTCGACCACGCAGCCCTGGTGGGTGCACACCGCGCTGAACGCCTTGAAGGTGCCCTGCTGCGGCTGCGCGACCACGACCTTGTCGTTGCGGTAGAGCTTGGCGCCGCCCACCGGCACCTCGGTGGCAGCGCCCAGCTCCACGGCCTTGGCGGGCCCGGCGGCCGAGCCGTTCCTGCCGCCGCAGGCGGTCAGTCCGATCCCCGCGGCCCCGGCCAGCGCGGCACCCCGCAGGACGGTACGGCGGCGGGCGGGCAGTTCGCTGGTCATACGTGCTCCAGGTGGTACGGGTGCGCACGGTCTCGTGCGACCCGTACCTTACGTCCCCCGGCTGTGGCTACGCTTTGGCCGCCCGCTTCCTGGGGACGGCGGCCTTCTTGGCCGCGGGCTTCTTGGCCGCCCGCTTCCTGGGCGCGGGCACCGCGGCGTCGCTGATCCGATCGGGCGCCAAAACGTCGCGCAGGAACTTGCCGGTGTGGCTGGCCGGGACGCCCGCGATCTGCTCGGGGGTGCCCTCGGCGACCACGAGACCGCCGCCGCTGCCGCCCTCCGGGCCCATGTCGATGACCCAGTCGGAGGTCTTGATGACGTCCAGGTTGTGCTCGATGACGATCACCGAGTTGCCCTTGTCGACCAGCCCCTGCAGCACCTTGATCAGCTTGCTGATGTCCTCGAAGTGCAGCCCGGTGGTCGGCTCGTCCAGGACGTACACCGTCCGCCCGGTGGAGCGCTTCTGCAGCTCGGAGGCGAGCTTGACGCGCTGCGCCTCGCCGCCGGACAGCGTCGGCGCGGACTGCCCGAGCCGGACGTACCCCAGACCGACCTCGTTCAGGGTGCGCAGGTGGCGGGAGATGGTGGGCACCGCCTCGAAGAAGTCCAGCGCCTCCTCGATGGGCATGTCGAGCACCTCGGCGATGGACTTGCCCTTGTAGTGCACCTCCAGCGTCTCCCGGTTGTAGCGCGCGCCGTGGCAGACCTCGCACGGCACGTACACGTCGGGCAGGAAGTTCATCTCGATCTTGATCGTGCCGTCGCCCGCGCAGTTCTCGCAGCGGCCGCCCTTGACGTTGAAGGAGAACCGCCCCGGCAGATAGCCGCGGACCTTCGCCTCCATCGTCTCGGCGAACAGCCGCCGCACGTGGTCGAACACCCCGGTGTACGTCGCCGGGTTGGACCGCGGGGTCCGGCCGATCGGCGACTGGTCGACATGCACGACCTTGTCCACCAGGTCGTCCCCCGCCACCCGGGTGTGCCGGCCGGGCACGCTCCGCGCGCCGTTCAGCTCGCGGGCCAGGTGGGTGTAGAGGATGTCGTTGACCAGGGTCGACTTGCCGGAGCCCGACACGCCGGTGACCGCGGTGAGCACGCCCAGCGGGAAGGACACATCGATGTCCTGCAGATTGTGCTCCCGGGCGCCGTGCACGGTCAGCTGCCGCTTGCGGTCGATCGGGCGGCGCACGTCCGGTGTCGGGATGGCCCGCTTCCCGGCCAGATACTGCCCGGTCAGCGACTCGTCGTTGGCCAGCAGGCCCTTGAGCGAGCCCGAGTGCACGACCTTGCCGCCGTGCTCACCGGCGCCGGGGCCGATGTCGACCACCCAGTCGGCGGTCTTGATGGTGTCCTCGTCGTGCTCCACCACGATCAGCGTGTTGCCCAGGTCCCGCAGCCGGACCAGCGTCTCGATCAGCCGGTGGTTGTCGCGCTGGTGCAGGCCGATGGACGGCTCGTCCAGCACGTAGAGCACCCCGACCAGGCCGGAGCCGATCTGGGTGGCCAGCCGGATGCGCTGGGCCTCGCCGCCGGACAGCGTGCCGGCCGCCCGGTTCAGCGACAGGTAGTCCAGGCCGACGTCGACCAGGAACCTCAGCCGCTCGTTGACCTCCTTGAGCACCCGCTCGGCGATCTTGCGGTCCCTGGCGTCCAGCTTCATCGCGCCGAGGAACTCGGCGCAGTCGCTGATCGACATCGCCGAGACGTCGGCGATGGAGCGGCCCTGGACGGTGACGGCCAGCACGATCGGCTTGAGCCTGCTGCCCTTGCAGGTGGGGCAGGGCACCTCGCGCATGTAGCCCTCGAAGCGCTCCCGGCTGGAGTCGCTCTCCGAGTCCTGGTGCCGCCGCTTGACGAACGGCACCGCGCCCTCGAAGTGTGCGTTGTACACCCGGTCACGGCCGTAGCGGTTCTTGTACGCGACCCGGACCTCGGCCTTGTGGCCGTAGAGCAGGGCCTTCTTCGCCCGGGCCGGCAGCCCGGCGAACGGGATGTCGGTGCGGAAGCCCAGCTCGGTGGCCAGCCCGTCCACCAGGCGCTCGAAATACCCCTTGGACATGCCGCCGGTCCAGGGTGCGATGGCACCCTCCTGCAGCGACTTCTGGTCGTCGGGGACGATCAGCTCCGGGTCGACCTCCATCCGCGAGCCGATGCCGGTGCAGTCCGGGCACGCGCCGAAGGGCGAGTTGAAGGAGAACGAGCGCGGTTCGAGCTCCTCGAAGGAGAGGTCGTCGTACGGGCAGTACAGGTGCTCGGAGAACATCCGCTCGCGCTGCGGGTCGTCCTCGGGGAGATCCACGAAGTCCAGGATGACCATGCCGCCGGACAGCCCGAGCGCGGTCTCCACCGAGTCGGTGAGCCGGCGCTTGGCGGAGTCCTTCACCGTGAGGCGGTCCACGACCACCTCGATGGTGTGCTTCTCCTGCTTCTTCAGCTTCGGCGGGTCGGTGAGCTGGATCGTCACGCCGTCGACCCTGGCCCGGCTGTACCCCTTGGTCTGCAGATCCGAGAAGAGGTCGACGAATTCGCCCTTGCGTTCCCGGGCCAGCGGCGAGAGCACCTGGAAACGACTGCCCTCCTCCAGTTCGAGCACCCGGTCCACGATGGCCTGCGGCGACTGCCGGGAGATCGGGCGGCCGCACTCGGGGCAGTGCGGCTTGCCGATCCTGGCGAAGAGCAGCCGCAGGTAGTCGTAGACCTCGGTGATGGTGCCGACGGTGGACCGCGGGTTGCGCGAGGTGGACTTCTGGTCGATCGAGACAGCCGGCGACAGGCCCTCGATGAAGTCCACGTCGGGCTTGTCCATCTGGCCGAGGAACTGCCGCGCGTAGGACGAGAGCGACTCGACATACCGGCGCTGGCCCTCGGCGAAGATCGTGTCGAACGCCAGCGAGGACTTGCCGGAACCGGACAGCCCGGTGAAGACGATGAGCGCGTCCCTGGGGAGCTCCAGCGAGACGTTCTTCAGGTTGTGCTCGCGAGCGCCACGGACGATGAGTCGATCGGCCACGCCAGTGCGCACCTTTCCTAGAAACGGGAGGAGAGACCACACCCCCCAGTCAGCCTAAACGGGGTGCGCCCGGGTTTTCTTCCTGTCGCCTCTGTTGCGACACAACGACCATATAGCACGTGCATTCGATTTACCGGATCCGGCTGCCAGGATCACCCGATCGGGTGGTGCGCATCGCTGTCCGTACCGGCGGGCATACGGAAACCTGAAGCCGTACCCCCGCCGATCCCACCGGGAGCGCCCGTGACCGTCCAACGACCCGATCCCGATCGCGATGCGGCCGACGTGGCGGAGGCGACCGAGCAGCTGCTCGACGCCGCGGCCAAGCTGTCGGCTGAGGACCTCGCGGGGCCCTCCCTGCTGCCCGGCTGGAGCCGCGGGCACGTGCTGTGCCACGTGGCGCGCAACGCCGACGCCCTGGGCAATCTGCTGACCTGGGCGGAGACCGGCGAGGAGACCCCGATGTACGCCGACCCGGCCGCCCGCGACCGCGACATCGAAGCGGGCGCGGGCCGCACGCCGGCCGAGCACCTCGCCGACCTGCGGGAGTCCGCCGACCGCTTCGCCGCGGCCGTAGCGGCGCTGCCGCCGGCCGCCTGGGCGACCCAGGTCGCGATGCGCTCGGGCCGGGTGATCGCCGCCGCCGAGATCCCCTGGCGGCGGCTGATCGAGGTGCGGCTGCACCTGGTCGACCTGGACGCCGGACACACCGCCGACGACCTGCCGGCCGGCTTCGCCGACCGCGAGCTGGCCTGGGTCGTGGACGGGCTGACCGCCCACGAGGGCGTCGCCCCCGTGCGGCTGCGCGACACCGGCTCCGGCACCACCTGGGACCTGGGCGCAGCCGCGGAGCCCGAGCTGACCGTCTCCGGCCCGTCGCGCGCGCTGCTGGCCTGGCTCAGCGGCCGCGGCAGCGGTGACGGGCTGGACGTCGAGCCGGCGGGGCGCCCGCTGCCGGTACTCCCGCCGCTAGGCTGACGCCCATGGCGTACAGCGGACAGGTGACGGTGGGCGGGGCCCCCGATGTGCACGAACTCAGCGATCTGATCATCAGCAAGGTCGCGGTCGGCCCGATGAACAACAACGCGTATCTGCTGCGCTGCCGCGCCACCGGTGAGCAGCTGCTCATCGACGCGGCGGAGGAGCCGGAGACGCTGCTCGACCTGGTCGGGGCCGACGGCCTGACCTCGGTGGTCACCACCCACCGGCACGGCGACCACTGGCAGGCGCTGCGCGCGGTGGTCGACGCGACCGGCGCCCGTACCTACGCGGGCCGCGACGACGTGGACGGCATCCCGGTCCGCACCGACGTGCCGGTCGACGACCTCGGCACCGTCGAGGTCGGCCGGATCACCCTCACCGCCCGCCACCTGGTCGGCCACACCCCGGGCAGCATCGCGCTGGTCTACGACGACCCGCACGGCCACCCGCACGTCTTCACCGGCGACTGCCTCTTCCCCGGGGGGGTCGGCAACACCCACGACGACCCGGCCGCCTTCGTGTCGCTGCTGGACGGCGTGACCACCAGGCTCTTCGACCCGCTGCCCGACGAGGCCTGGGTGTACCCGGGCCACGGCGACGACACCACGCTGGGTGCCGAGCGCCCGCACCTGGCCGAGTGGCGCAAGCGCGGCTGGTGACGACCCGGACCGGGGCGTCCGCCGGCCGGGCGGGGCCCCGGGCGACGCGGTTCCGGGGCCGGCCGGGAATGTAGCCTCGGTGGCGGCGGGTTGACGCCGACCGACGCTCCGACCCCGCGAAGAAGGCAGGTCCCCCGTGCCCTCACCGACCACCATGCGCGCCGTCCGGCTCTCCGCACCCGGCCCCGTGGACAACCTGCGGCTGACCACGCTCCCGCTGCCGCCCGAGCGGGACGGCTGGGTGCGCATCCGCGTCGAGGCGTTCGGCCTCAACCGCTCGGAACTGAAGCTCCGGCTCGGGGTGAGCGAGGGCGTCAGCTTCCCCCGGGTGCCCGGTATCGAGGCCGCCGGCACCGTCGACGCGGCCCCCGCGGGCAGCGGGCTGGTCACCGGGCAGAAGGTCGTCGCGATGATGGGCGACATGGGGCGCACCTACGACGGCGGCTACGCCGAGTACACGTCGGTGCCGCTGTCCCAGGTCATCCCGGTCGACACCGGCCTGCCCTGGGAGGTGCTCGGCGCGCTGCCGGAGATGGTGCAGACCGCCTACGGCTCGCTCACCGTGGGCCTGGACCTGCAGCCCGGCCAGTCCCTGCTGATCCGCGGCGGCACCTCCTCGGTGGGCCTGGCGGCCGCCGCGCTGGCCGGCTGGCGCGGCGCCACGGTGCTGGCCACCACCCGGCGGGCGGACCGCCTGGCGTCGCTGAAGGAGCACGGCGTCGACCACCCCCTGCTGGACACCGGCGAGGTCGCCCCCGCCGTGCGCGAGCTGTACCCGGACGGCGTCGACGCCGCCCTCGACCTGGTCGGCACGCCGACCCTGCCCGACACGCTGCGGTCGGTCCGAGTGCACGGCACCGGCTGCTTCGGCGGCAGCCTGTCGAACCAGTGGACGGTGCGGGACTTCTCGCCGAACGAGTACCTGCCCAGGGGCGTGCGCCTTGCGGGCTACTTCGGCGACGCCGCCGACCTGCCCCGCGAGGCCTTCCAGGAGATCCTCGACGCGGTCGCGGCCGGCCGGCTGGCCTTCCCGGTGGACCGCGTCTACGACGGCCTGGAGCAGGTCAAGCAGGCGCACGACGACATGGAGCACGACCGCGCCACCGGCAAGCTCGTCGTCCGCGTCCGGCACGAGGGCCGCTAGAAGACGAATCCCGCCTGGCCCGCGGCGCCTGGCACGGCCTAAGCCCTCCGCCGGGTGAGCTCCATGACCCAGTTGGTCAGCCAGGTCTCGCCGCCGTCCGCCGAGAAGGCCTGCTCCCAGCGGGCGGAGTCCTTGGTGATGTCCGACCAGAGGAAGCGGGCCGTGACGGGCGTGCCCTCGTGGGTGTCCTCACCGTGGAAGACGCCCGTGCCGCCGGTGAAGCGGCCGGTCACCGGCGGGAAGAGCAGGCCGGTGCTGCTGCTCGACCAGTAGAGCGACCACAGGTCGCGGGCCGGGTCGTACAACCGCAGCGTCAGTCCTGCGGTGCCCTTGGTGGGGAAGGCGATCTCGTCGAAGTTCGCGCCGCCGTCGAAGTGCCGTGAGGCGGTGCTGACGCCGGGGAAGTCCTCCCAGCGGCTGCCAGGGTCGAGGAAGGCGGTGCGCCGGTGGTTGGCGACGTCCCAGCTGCCGGTGAGGAAGTCGAAGTCGTTCATCCGCGGTCTCCGGTACTGCCCGCGGGCAGCGAGTCGTCGAGATAGCCGGCCAGGTCGGGCCGGTCGGGGGCGAGGACGTGGCGGACCCAGGCGTCCCGCTCGTGCAGGATCGGCGGCAGTTCCCAGACGCAGCCGATCAGCCGCCCTTCGAGCCGGACGAAATGCGTCGGGTCCTGGTCGGGGCAGCCCAGGAAGGGCTGCCCCGCCACGGCCGCCGCGAAGTGCAGCGCGTTGTCCCAGGCCCAGGTGTAGGCGTTGAGATACGCCCCGTCGTCCGCTCCCCTGTGGAGGACGGCGAAGGCCGCGCCCGGCGTGCCGTCGTCCGCCGGCAGCAGGCCAGGCAGCATCGCGTACGCCGCCTTCTCCACGTCCGGCGCGATGCCCGCCGGGTCGGCGGTGACGTGGTAGCGCTTGACGTGCCGGCCCGCGACCTCGATGGGCGGCGGCACCGTGAGGAACCTCTCGCGGAAAGCCATGGCTGGACCGTACGGCCGCTCCACTGACACCTTGTGTCAGTGAAGTCCAGCCGCCTGCTGTCGATCCTGCTGCTGCCCCAGACCCGAGGCCGGATGACCGCCGCCGAGCTGGCGGCGGAGCTCGACGTGTCGCCGCGGACGGTCTACCGGGACGTGGAGTCGCTGCACGCGGCCGGCGTGCCGCTGTACGGCGATGCCGGGCACCGCGGCGGCTACCAGCTGCTCGCGGGCTACCGCACCCGGCTGACCGGGCTGAACGCCGGCGAGGCCGAGGCGCTGTTCCTGGCGGGCGTGCCGGGGCCGGCCGCGGAGCTGGGCCTGGGTCCCGCGCTGGCCGCCGCGCAGCTCAAGTTGCGGGCCGCGCTGCCGCCCGAGCTGCGCGAGCAGGCCGACCGGATGCGCACCCGCTTCCACCTGGACGCGCCCGGCTGGTACGCCGCGGACACCGAGGTGCCCTTCCTGCCGCAGGTCGCCGACGCGGTGTGGCACGGCAGGGTCCTCCAGGTGCGCTACCGCCGCTGGAAGGAGCCGACCGACGTCGACCGGCGGCTCGAACCGTACGGTCTGGTGCTCAAGGCGGGCCGCTGGTACGCGGTGGCCGCTCCGGGACCGCGCACCTACCGGGTGGACCAGATCCTGCGGCTGGCCGCGGGCGACGAGCGCTTCGAGGTGCCCGCCGACTTCGACCTGGCGGAGCACTGGCGGCGCTACCAGGCGGACTTCCACGCCCGGCTGCACCACGGCGAGGCGGTGGTACGGCTCTCGCCGCCGGCCGCGGCGCGGCTGACCGGGCCTGCCGCACGGGCGCTGGCGGCGACCGGCACGGCCGAGCCGGACGGCTGGACCCGGGCCACGCTGCCGACCGAGTCCCTGGAGCAGGCGCACGCGTTCTTCCTGTCGCTGGGCGCCGGGGCGGAGGTGCTGGCCCCGCGCGAACTGCGGGACCGGCTCGCCGCCACCGTCCGCGCGCTCGCGGCGGCCTACCGGGACTGACCCGCCGGTCGCGGCAGCCGGCTCGGGTCAGCGGCCCCGGCGCATCCGCTCGCCGACCTCGCCCTGGTCGGTCTCCCACCAGGGCCGGGTCATCCCGGGCACGGCGGGCACGGCGGGCACCGCGGCCGGCGCCGCCGCCGCAGCGGGACCGGGGGCCGGTGTGACCGCCGCCAGCTCCTCGCGGTCGAGCCGGGCGTCCAGCTCGGCGGTCTTGCCACGTTCGGCCCGCCACCACTCCATGAAGACCAGCAGGACGAAGGGCAGTCCGACCAGTTCGGCCAGCGTCAGCATCAGCCCGCCGCCGAGCATCTGGTCGTGGTGCACGCTCGGCCCCCAGCCGCGGGGGTGGTCGGTGTACCAGTGGCCCGCCACCAGCGTGCCGCTGGTCATCACCACGATGCCGGGCACCGAATCGAACAGCCCGTCGAGGAAGACCAGCGCCGCCCGCACCGGGTGGGTGCACCAGCGCGGCAGCAGCTCCTGCCTGCTGAGCATCGGCAGCACGAACAGGCTGCCGGTGAGCAGCAGTTGCAGGTGCATCAGCTGGCGGACCGCCGGATCGGCCAGCGCGGTGGCGAAGTAGGGCGTGAAGTAGATGGTCAGCTCGGAGACGAGCACCAGCAGCGAGCTGACCAGCGGGTAGGTCAGCGCGCGCACCGGGCGGGAGGTGAAGGCCCGGTGCAGCCGTCCGTCCGGGTCGGCGAGCCCCAGCGGGTCGCCCAGGGCGAGCCCGAGCGGGGCGAAGAGGTCGAGCAGGATGTTCTGGACCGCCGCGGGCCAGAAGAGCACCCGGTCGTAGACCGCGAGCGAGGACATCGTGGCGACCACCAGGGTGCCCAGGCCCAGCAGGTAGAAGGCGGCGGTACGCCACAGCGGCCACCGCTCCCCCGCGCGCCGCCTGCGGCGTACTCCGTAGGCGTAGCCGAGGCCGAGCAGCAGGACGGCCGCGAGGGCCACCGTGTCGAGCTGCCAGGCGTCGAGATACCTGGCTCCGGTCAGCTCGGGGAGGGCCTGGGGGCTCGCCACAATCCGCGCCTTTCCACGTCTTCCGTCCGCAACGTGGCCACCGTAGACCCCGGCGGGCGGTGCGCGGCGCTCAGGGGGAGGTCAGGCGTCTATGTGCTGGTCGGGCGCATCGCTCGGCGTGTCCCGGCCGCCTGGACCGTGCCCGTCCCGCGGGTTGCCGTCGGCGGCGGGTTCGGCGCCGCGGACGGCCCACAGGCTGGTGGCGGTGGTGACGGCGAGGACGGTGACGATGACGCCGAGCGAGACCGGGATGGAGATCTCCGGGACGTGGACGCCCGCCTCGTGCAGCGCGTGCAGCACCAGCTTGACGCCGATGAAGCCGAGGATCACCGACAGGCCGTAGGACAGGTGGACCAGCTTCCTGAGCAGCCCGCCGATCAGGAAGTACAGCTGGCGCAGGCCCATCAGAGCGAAGGCGTTGGCCGTGAAGACGATGTACGGATCCTGGGTGAGGCCGAAGATCGCCGGGATGGAGTCCAGCGCGAAGAGCACGTCGGTGGTGCCGATGGCCAGCATCACCACCAGCATCGGGGTCATCAGCCGCTTGCCGTTCTCGGTGACGAACAGCCGGGTGCCGTGGTAGCGGTCGGTGGCGGGCACCCGCTTCTCGACGGCCTTGAGCAGCCGGTTCTCCTCGAACTCCGGATTCTCCTCCTGCTCGGTGCGGGCTTCCTTGATCAGCTTCCACGCCGTCCAGACCAGGAAGGCGCCGAAGATGAAGAACACCCAGGAGAAGCTGGCCACGATCGTGGCGCCCGCGGCGATGAAGACCGCGCGCAGCACCAGCGCTATCAGCACGCCGACCAGCAGCACGCGCTGCTGGTAGTGCGAGGGCACCGCGAACTTGCCCATGATCAGGACGAAGACGAAGAGATTGTCGACGCTGAGCGACTTCTCGGTGATGTAGCCCGCGAAGAACTCACCCGCGGGCTGTCCGCCGGAGAAGAGCAGCAGGCCGAGGCCGAAGAGTCCGGCCAGCACCACCCAGACGGCGGTCCACAGGCCCGCCTCCCGGACGGACACGTCGTGCGGGGTGCGGCCGACCAGGAAGTCCGCGCCGATCAGCGCGCACAGCCCGGCGATGGTCAGCACCCAGAGGGCGAGGGAGACGTCCACAGGTCCTCCGGCGGGTCGAAATGACTCGGTCAAAGAACCGTACACGAATAACCAAGAATTGGTAAAGGTAATTCCAAAGGTGCAGGTCAGGTGCCGTACGCCGGGCGTGCCGCAGCGAGCTGCCTGAGCACGTCGGTGAGGATCCGGCTGCCGGGCGGCACCAGCGGCGGCTCGTAGGTCCAGGCGTGCCCGACCCACGGGTCGGCCAGATGGTCGCTGGGCAGCGGGGTCAGCCGCAGCAGCGAGCGCCACAGCGGGTCGAGCACCGGGCCGTAGGCCGCCGCGTCCTCCCGGTCGGCCACCACCAGCAGATGCACCCCCGCCGAGGGGCCCTCGTCGGCGAGATAGCGCAGCTGGTTGACCGAGCGGTCGTCGAAGCCGTACGGGAACTCGTTGACGATCAGCAGCTGCTCGGCGGTGTCGAAGCCCGGCGGCAGGTCGTCGGCCGCGCCGCCGCGCCTGGCCATCTGGATCAGGTCGACGCGGTCGGTCAGCCGGCTCAGCAGATCGCTGACCCCGGCCGCGCCGGCCGCGGGCGGCGGCAGCACCAGGGCGCCGCCGGCATGCAGCGGGGCCAGCGCGGTCGCGCCCGAGCCCGCCGGGTCCAGGGCGTGCACCGCGAAGGCGCCCACCGGGTGCGAGGCGAGCAGCCTGGCGGCTATCGCCACCGCGGCCTCCATGGCCGCCCGGCGGTCCTCCGCGCTGTCCATCCACAGCCCGCGCTCCAGCGGGAGCCGGCTGAGCAGCGGGATGCGCAGCTCGGGCACCTCCGGCAGGCACAGGCTGCCCAGGCGTACCGCCAGCGGCAGCCGGCCCGGCACCCGGTAGCCGTGCCACACCGGATTCTCCCAGCCGGCGAACTCCGGCGGCAGCGCCGGCTCGACGGCCTCGGCCTCCGCAACGAGCTGCGCCAGGTCCCGGTCGAGCACCGCCCTGGCCTGGTCGACCAGCGCGGCCTGCTTGCCCTGGGCCGCGTCGCGGGCGGCCTCCGCCGCGGGGCCGCCCCGGGTGCGCGGATCGGCGAGCAGCCGGTCCAGCTCCTGCTCGAACCGCGACTCGGCGAAGTCGGCGGCGCTGCGATACGCGGCCACCGACCGCGACAGGTCCTCGAACATGCCCCAGACCTGGTTGTACAGCCGCTCCTCCATGGAGCGCCCGGCCGCGTCCCCGGCCACCGGCACCCGCGGCGCGTCCGCGGGCTGCTGCGGCGGCGTCGGCGGCACAGGACCGGCCTCCCGCGGCGGCGGCACCAGGCCGGGGCGCGCGGGCGCCGTGCGCCGCCGCGGGTGGCGGTAGTCGACCGGCCCGGTGGTGCCGGACGGCGGCGAGCCGCCACCCGCGGTGCGGTCGGCGGGGCGCCCGGCGGAGGTCGGCGGGGCGGGCAGGTCGACGGAGCGGGCCTGCTCGTGGCCCACCGCCGTGTGGATCGCCTCGGCCGCGCCCGCCGGGTCGGGCACGCCCTGGTCGAGGAACAGCGCGGGCAGGCCGCCGCCGTAGCCCTGGCCGACCGCGCGGACCTTCCAGGCGGACTGGCGGCGGTAGAGCTCGACGGCCAGCAGCGCGGTCTCGGCGCCGAGCCCGGTGATGGTGAAACCGGCGATGCCGGTGCCGTCCGGCGTGGTGACGGTGAGCCGGGGGACAGGGGCGGCGCCGAAGTCGGCCGGCGCGCCCGGGCGGGCCGCGGCGCCGGGCAGCGCGAGCAGCACGTGCACCCGGTGCACCGCCGGCGGCATCGCGCCCAGATCCACCGCGAGCCGGTGCTCCGCGGCGGCCTGCCGCGGCACCTCGACCCCGGCGAGCTGGGGTTCGCCGGGGTGGGCGAGCCAGTCCCCGTCGCCGACGACCCGGCCCGCCTCGTCCCCCAGGGTGACCGCGGCCACCACCGGTGTGCCCGCCGACACCCGGATCTCCAGCCGGTTGCCTGGCAGCGGATGATTCTGCCCCCGGACCAGTTCGGCCGTCATGTCCGCCGCCCCCGTCTTCCTGTGTAGGTGAACTGCTCCGGCCCTCCGGCCGGACCCGGCGTCAGAGCGCGGGAAGTATGGCCGGGATCAGGTCCTGGAACGTCCGGCCGTTGGCCGGGGTGCCGATCGCCGTCATCGACCAGCCGGTCGTCCCGCGCTGCACCTTCGCCATGATCTGCGCGGTGTACGCGCCGCCGCCGGTCAGCGTGTAACGGGCCAGCTCCAGGCCGCTGGTCTCGTCCACCAGCCGGCAGAACGCGTTCTCCACCTCGGCGAAGGTCTGGCCGGTGAAGGAGTTGACGGTGAAGACGATCTGGTCGACGTGCACCGGGACCCGGGACAGGTCGACGATGATCGACTCGTCGTCGCCGCCCTGGCCGACGCCGCCGACCAGGTTGTCGCCGGTGTGCCGGACGGAGCCGTCGTCGCTGGTCAGGTGGCGGAAGAAGACCACGTCGACCGGCTGCTTGTCGGCGAAGAGCACTGCGGAGGCGTCCAGGTCGATCTCCCTGGTGCGGCTGCCGAACAGACCGCGGCGCGGCGCCGCCTTCCAGCCCAGCCCCATCCTGACTGCCGTCAACGAGCCTCCGTCGGCCTTGCTCAGGCTGATCTTCTGGCCCTTGGTCATGTTGACCGTCACGCGCTTGCCCCTCTCACCCGTCACCCGATGTGTGCGGTTGCTGCCCCGCACACTAACAAGACGCGGGCCGGCCGTAGCCTGGTTCGTCCGGTGGCGATTTACGCCGGGGTCAAGCCATTCCAGCATCCCGCATCTGGCGCAACTCCTTCTTCAGGTCCCCCAGTTCGTCCCGGATCCGGGCGGCCACCTCGAACTGCAGCTCCGCCGCCGCCGCGTGCATCTGGTCGGTGAGCTGCCCGATCAGGTCGGCCAGCTCCTCGGCGGGCAGCGCTCCCCCGGTGCGCTTGCCGGGCTTCGCCGACAGACCGGGCACCGGCGCCTTGCCGCGCGAGCGCTGCCGCCCGGAGCCGAGCAGCTCCTCGGTGTCGGCGTCCTCGCGGGCGAAGGAGTCGAGGATGCCGGCGATCTTCTTGCGCAGCGGCTGCGGATCGACGCCACGCTCGGTGTTGTAGGCGATCTGCTTCTCGCGGCGGCGGTTGGTCTCGTCGATCGCCCGCTCCATACCGGGGGTGATCCGGTCGGCGTACATGTGCACCTGGCCCGACACGTTGCGCGCCGCGCGGCCGATGGTCTGGATCAGCGAGGTGCCTGACCGCAGGAAGCCCTCCTTGTCGGCGTCCAGGATCGCCACCAGCGACACCTCGGGCAGGTCGAGGCCCTCGCGCAGCAGGTTGATGCCGACCAGCACGTCGTACTCGCCGGCCCGCAGCTCCTGCAGCAGCTCGACCCGGCGCAGGGTGTCGATGTCGCTGTGCAGATAGCGGACCTGGATGCCCAGCTCCAGCAGGTAGTCCGTCAGGTCCTCGGACATCTTCTTGGTCAGCGTGGTGACCAGCACCCGCTCGTCCTTCTCGGTGCGCAGCCTGATCTCGTGCACCAGGTCGTCGATCTGGCCCTCGGTGGGCTTGACCACGACCTCCGGATCGATCAGACCGGTCGGGCGGATGATCTGCTCGACCACGCCGTCGCCGCGGGACAGCTCGTAGGGGCCGGGGGTCGCCGACAGGTAGACCGTCTGGCCGACCCTGGTCAGGAACTCCTCCCACTTCAGCGGCCGGTTGTCCAGCGCGGACGGCAGCCGGAAGCCGTGGTCGACCAGGGTGCGCTTGCGGGACGCGTCGCCTTCGTACATCGCGCCGATCTGCGGCACGGTGACATGCGACTCGTCCACCACCAGCAGGAAGTCCTCGGGGAAGTAGTCGATGAGGGTGTCCGGGGCGCTGCCCTGCACGCGGCCGTCGATGTGCCGCGAGTAGTTCTCGATGCCGGAGCAGCTGCCGATCTGCCGCATCATCTCGACGTCGTAGGTGGTGCGCATCCGCAGCCGCTGGGCCTCCAGCAGCTTGCCCTGCTTCTCCATCTGCGCGAGCTGGCCATCCAGCTCGTTCTCGATGCCGGCGATGGCGCGTTCCATCCGTTCGGGGCCCGCCACGTAGTGGGTGGCGGGGAAGACGTAGATCTGCTCGTCCTCGGTGATGACCTCGCCGGTCAGCGGGTGCAGCGTGTACAGCGCCTCGATCTCGTCGCCGAACATCTCGATCCGCACGGCCAGCTGCTCGTACACCGGGAAGATCTCGATGGTGTCGCCGCGCACCCGGAAGGTGCCGCGGGTGAACGCCATGTCGTTGCGCGTGTACTGGATGTCCACGAAGCGGCGCAGCAGCTGGTCGCGGTCGATCACGTCGCCGACCTTGAGGCGCACCATCCGGTCGATGTACTCCTGCGGGGTGCCCAGGCCGTAGATGCAGGACACCGAGGCGACCACGACGACGTCGCGCCTGGTCAGCAGGGAATTCGTGGCGGAGTGCCGGAGCCGCTCCACCTCCTCGTTGATCGAGGAGTCCTTCTCGATGTAGGTGTCGGTCTGCGGGACGTACGCCTCGGGCTGGTAGTAGTCGTAGTACGAGACGAAGTACTCGACCGCGTTGTTCGGCAGCAGCTCGCGGAATTCGTTGGCCAGCTGTGCCGCGAGGGTCTTGTTCGGCGCCATCACCAGGGTGGGGCGCTGCAGCCGCTCGATCATCCAGGCCGTGGTGGCCGACTTGCCGGTGCCGGTGGCGCCCAGCAGCACCACGTCCTGCTCGCCCGCGCGGATACGCCGCTCCAGGTCGTCGATGGCGGTGGGCTGGTCACCGCTGGGCTGAAAGGGACTGACGACCTCAAAAGGCGCCACAGTGCGTTCGATGTCTGATACGGGCCGCATGTCACAACCGTACGACGACCCACCGACAATCGGCCGGGCCCCGGCTCCGCGCCCGGCCCGTTGTCGGACCCTCCCCCTACGCTGACCGGCATGACCAGTCTCGCCTGGACCCGCTACGACGCCCCCATCGGGCCGCTGCTGCTCGCGGCCACCGAGGAGGGGCTGGTCCTCGTCGCCTTCCGGGCCGACCAGGAGACCGCCGCACGGGCGGTCGCCGCCGTCGGGCGGCGGCTGGGCTGCGCGCCGGTGGAGGACGCCGCCTCCCTGGCGCCGGTGACCGCCCAGCTCGACGGCTACTTCGCGGGCACCCTGAAGGATTTCGACCTGCCGCTGGACTGGTCGCTGATCACCGGCTTCCAGCGCCGGGTGCTGCGCGAGCTGGCCGAGGGCGTGCCGTACGGCACGGTGGTCGGCTATCAGGACCTCGCCGACCGGGTCGGCGAGCCGGACGCGGCCCGCGCGGTGGGCGGCGCCATGGGTGCGAACCCGCTGCCGGTGGTGGTGCCCTGCCACCGGGTGATCGAGAGCGGCGGCGGCATAGGCGGCTTCGGCGGCGGCCTGGAGATCAAGCGGACGCTGCTGGCACTGGAGGGCGTGCTGCCCGCGCCGCTCTTCTGAGCGGCGACGGCCCCGGGGCCCCGGCAGGGCGGCGGGGCGGCGCGGTCAGTCCTCGGACGTCCTCGGGTCGGGGATCTGCAGCGGCGGCACCGGCCCCGGCAGCTCGCTGCGGCCGGCCTGCTCGACCTCGGCCGGTGCCGGCCCGGACGGGGCCGGCGTGACCTCGGTGCCGGCGGGCTGCTCCTCGACGGCGGCGGGCGCGGCCGGCGCGGCCGCGCCCGAGCCCGCGGCGGCGCGGTCGAAGAAGCGCAGCAGCTCCACGGGGAAGGGCAGCACCAGCGTCGAGTTCTTCTCGGCTGCGACCTCCACCACGGTCTGCAGCATGCGCAGCTGCAGCGCCGCCGGATTGGCGTCCATGGTCCTGGCCGCCTCGGAGAGCTTGTGCGAGGCCTGGAGCTCGCCGTCGGCGGTGATGATCCTGGCCCGCCGCTCGCGGTCGGCCTCGGCCTGCCGTGCCATCGAGCGCTTCATGGACTCCGGCAGCGCGACGTCCTTGATCTCGACCCGGTCGATGTGCACGCCCCAGCCGGTGGCGGGCGTGGACAGCATCAGCTCCAGGCCCTCGTGCAGCTTCTCCCGCCCGGACAGCAGGTCGTCCAGGTCGCTCTTGCCGATGATCGAGCGCAGCGAGGTCTGCGCGACCTGGAGCATCGCGAACTGGTAGTTCTGCACGTCCACGGTCGCCCGGACCGGGTCGACCACCCGGAAGTAGAGCACCGCGTCCACCCGGACCGAGACGTTGTCGCGAGTGATGCCCTCCTGCGAGGGCACCGGCATGGTGACGACCTGCATGTTGACCTTGGTCATCCGGTCGACGAAGGGCAGTAGCAGCCGCGGCCCGGGTTCCTTGGGCAGCGCGTTGACCCGGCCGAAGCGGTAGACGACGCCGCGCTCGTACTGCTTGACGACCCGGACGCTGCTCATCAGCCCTATCAGGCCGATCACCGCTGCCACGACGAGCAGCACCACGATGGCTTCCATGTCCCCCGCTCCCCTCGGTCAAGGGTGTGAAGATAACGGCAGCGCCCGCCCGACGCATCATCGGGGGGCGCTTTCTTGACAGGAGTTTGACGAGCCGTCGGCAGGCGGGACCGGTCGCCCGGTGGGCCGCTCCCGCCGGGCCGGAGCGACGCTCCAGGTCCGGTGGCCGGCCCGACCCCTGGGCCGTGTCTGACAATCCCGCCTGGGCCGCGGTGTCTGGCACGACCTAGTCGTCGAAGCGGGCCGCGGCGAGGTAGTCCGGGCGCGGGTCGAGGGCGGCGGCCAGCCGGAAGTGCCGCTTGGCCTCGTCCGCCCGGCCGGCTCGCTCCAGGGTGCGCCCGAGCGCGAAGTGGGCGAACGCGTTGTCCGGCTCGCGTTCCAGCACGATCTGGAACTCCAGCTCCGCGGGCCGCAGTTGCGCGGCCAGGAAGAACGCACGGGCCCGCAGCAGGCGGGCCGCGGTGTTGTCCGGGTGCGTCGCGATCACCGGGTCGAGCAGCTTCACGGCACCACGCGGATCGCGCGCGGCGAGCAGCTGCTCGGCGGCGCGGAAGTCGATGACATCGGTCTCGGGTGTGCGCTCGGGCAAATCCGCCTCCCTGACATCGGGGCACGGGGACGAATGATCGTCTGGTCAGACATACCCAACACATCGGTCGGCAACCGCATTCCCCACGTACGGCCCACTCCGGCGGATCCGGTCACACCCCGTCGCCCTGCGCGTCGCCCGGTGTGCCCGCCCGCTCCCGCAGCCGCTCCCACACCGCGCGCACCTGCGTCTCCAGCGCGTCCAGCGGCCCTTCGTTGTCGATCACCAGGTCGGCGACCGCCAGCCGCTCGGCCCTGCTCGCCTGGGCGGCCATCCGGGCGCGGGCGTCGTCCTCGGTCATGCCGCGGACCCGTACCAGCCGGTCGAGCTGGGTGCCGGGGTCGACGTCGACCACCACGACCAGGTCGTAGGCCGGGGCCAGGCCGTTCTCGGTAAGCAGCGGGACGTCGTGCAGCACGATCGCGTCGGGCCCTGCGGACCGCTGCAGCTCCGCGGCGCGGGCGCCGACCAGCGGGTGCACGATCGCGTTGAGCGCCTTGCGGCGGTCCTCGTCGGCGAAGACGACCGCGCCGAGCCTCGGCCGGTCAAGCGATCCGTCCGGGGCCAGCACCTCGGTGCCGAACTCGGCGACCACCGCGGCGAGCCCCTCGGTGCCGGGCGCCACCACCTCGCGGGCGATCCGGTCGGAGTCGACCAGGACCGCCCCGTAGGACGCGAGCAGCCGCGCCACCTCGCTCTTGCCGGCCCCGATACCGCCGGTCAGACCCACAGTCAGCATGGCCGCCAGCCTACCCAGCGGCCTGCCGGGCGATCCGCTCAGCGGCCGCCGTCGTCCTCCCGGTCGGCGAGGAAGCGCTCGAACTCCGCCGCGAGGTCGTCGGCCGAGGGCAGGTCGACGGGCTCGGCGATCAGGCTGTCGCGGGACTGCGCCCCGGCGACCGCGTCGTACTGGCTCTCCAGGCCGCGCACCACGGACACCAGCTCGCCGTCCCCCTCGGCGACCTGCCGGTCGATCTCGACCCGCACGGTGTGTGCCTCGTTGCGCAGGGCGTGGGCGATCTCCGGCAGCACCAGGCCGGTGGCGGCGGTGATCGCCTCCAGGACGGCCAGCGCGGCGTCCGGATACGGGGAGCGCGCCAGGTAGTGCGGCACGTGCGCGGCGACACCGAGCACGTCGCGGCCGGCCTCGGCCAGCCGCAGCTCGACCAGCGCGGACGCGCTGCCCGGCACCTGGGCCTCGTCGAACCAGGCACGGTGACCCGGCATCAGATCGACCCGGTTGC
Source organism: Streptomyces sp. NBC_01198 (assembly GCF_036010485.1). Taxonomy (NCBI): domain Bacteria; kingdom Bacillati; phylum Actinomycetota; class Actinomycetes; order Kitasatosporales; family Streptomycetaceae; genus Streptomyces; species Streptomyces sp. NBC_01198. The sequence goes on along the minus strand of NZ_CP108568.1, from coordinate 6,211,173 downwards.
CGTGCGGGGTGAGCCCGACTGGGCGGGTGTGCGGGACACCCATCGGGATGCCGTGGAAGTTGATGGCGAGCCGGACACCGAGGCGTTCGATGACCTGCAGCACCGCGGTGGCGAAGCGCTCCCACTCCACGTCCGGTTCCGAGCCGGTGAGCAGCAGGAACGGGGTGCCGGTGGTGTCGCGCACCAGGTAGAGGTCGATCTCCGGCGCCTCGTATGACGTCCAGTGGTCGCGTTCGAAGGTCATCAGCGGGCGGCGGGCCCGGTAGTCCACCAGCCGGTCGGCGTCGAAGCGCGCGACGAGCTGGTTGTCGAGCCGGTCGAGCAGCTGCTGGCTGATCTGTTCACCGGTCTCACCGGCGTCCATGAACCCCTCGAAGTGGTACAGCAGTACGGGCCCCGCGTCCCCGACCGCTTCGTCCACGGCCTCGGCCCCGCCCGGCACGTACTCGTACAGCCCTTGCGGATCCAGCACGATGATCGTCCTCCTCGTTCTCTGTCACCACAACGAACAACCCGGGCCCGCCATTCCCGCCCCGGCCCGGCGGACCCGGCCGCGGCACACAACGCGGCCCCGCTCCCCGGAGAGGGGGGCGGGGCCGCGACGGCTGCGGTCAGCGGTCAGCTCTGGCCGCCGGCCAGCTTCTCGCGCAGGGCCGCAAGGGCCTCGTCGGAGGCCAGCGCGCCGGAGGTGTCGTCGGACTCCGAGGAGTACGAACCGCCGCCGGTGCCCGTGCCGCCGGGAGCCGGAGCCGCGGAGCCGGCTTCGGCCGCCGCCTGCTCGTCGGCCTCGCGGGACTTGATGACCTGGGCCTGGTGCTGCTCGAAGCGGGTCTGGGCCGTGGCGTACTGGCCTTCCCACTCCTCGCGCTGCTTGTCGTAGCCCTCGAGCCAGTCGTTGGTCTCGGGGTCGAAGCCCTCGGGGTAGATGTAGTTCCCCTGGTCGTCGTACGACGCGGCCATGCCGTAGAGCGTCGGGTCGAACTCGACCGAGGCCGGGTCGCTGCCGAAGGACTCGTTGGCCTGCTTGAGCGACAGCGAGATCCGGCGCCGCTCCAGGTCGATGTCGATGACCTTGACGAAGATCTCGTCGTTGACCTGGACGACCTGCTCCGGGATCTCCACGTGGCGCTCGGCCAGCTCGGAGATGTGGACCAGGCCCTCGATGCCCTCGTCGACGCGGACGAACGCACCGAACGGGACGAGCTTGGTGACCTTGCCGGGCACGACCTGGCCGATCTGGTGCGTCCGGGCGAACTGCTGCCACGGGTCTTCCTGGGTCGCCTTCAGCGACAGCGAGACGCGCTCGCGGTCCATGTCGACGTCCAGGACCTCGACCGTGACCTCCTGGCCGACCTCGACCACCTCGGAGGGGTGGTCGATGTGCTTCCAGGACAGCTCCGAGACGTGCACCAGACCGTCGACACCGCCGAGGTCCACGAACGCACCGAAGTTGACGATGGAGGAGACGACGCCGGAGCGCACCTGGCCCTTCTGCAGGGTGGTGAGGAAGGTCTGGCGGACCTCGCTCTGGGTCTGCTCCAGCCAGGCACGGCGGGACAGGACCACGTTGTTGCGGTTCTTGTCCAGCTCGATGATCTTGGCTTCGAGCTCCTTGCCCACGTAGGGCTGCAGGTCGCGCACGCGCCGCATCTCGACCAGCGACGCGGGCAGGAAGCCGCGCAGGCCGATGTCGAGGATGAGGCCGCCCTTGACGACCTCGATGACGGTACCGGTGACGATGCCGTCCTCTTCCTTGATCTTCTCGATCGTGCCCCAAGCGCGCTCGTACTGCGCACGCTTCTTCGAGAGGATCAGGCGGCCTTCCTTGTCCTCCTTCTGGAGAACCAGGGCCTCGATCTCATCGCCCACGGCGACGACCTCGTTGGGGTCGACGTCGTGCTTGATGGAGAGCTCGCGGGAGGGGATGACACCTTCGGTCTTGTAACCGATGTCGAGCAGGACCTCGTCCCGGTCGACCTTCACGATGACGCCGTCGACGATGTCGCCGTCGTTGAAGTACTTGATCGTCTCGTCGATCGCGGCGAGGAAAGCTTCCTCGTTGCCGATGTCGTTGACCGCCACCTGCGGGGTGGTACGAGGGGCCTCGGTGCTGCTCGTCATTAGGGAAAGGACTCCGGTACGGACAGTAAGTCGTAGGTACTGCTACGCCTGGAGCCTTTTTCAATCCTGCCCCGATACCGACGGCCGACGGCCGTGGGGATCATGCAACAGATTCGAGCGTGGCCTGCTCCGTCTGAGGCGCGCAGGCTCGCAGCGCAACTTGTAGCATACGGGGGCAGCCGGGCACGGTCAATGCACGAAGACCGCACCGGGCGCGTAACGAACCAAACCGGCGTAAGTCCCCCGACCGCAGGTCTTTTCAGAGAGTACGACGACTGGCGCGATGATCCAAGGACCTGAACCTGAAGCTACCCGGCGCACCGCCGGGATCACGGAGAGCAGCCGGGCCAGTCGTGGCTGGTGGGACCGCAACGCGGACGCCTACCAGATCGAGCACGGCGACTTCCTCGGCGACGACCGGTTCGTCTGGGGCCCGGAAGGCCTGGACGAGGCGGACGCCGGGCTGCTCGGCACGGTGGCCGGCCTCAAGGGCCGCACGGTGCTGGAGATCGGCGCGGGCGCGGCCCAGTGCTCGCGCTGGCTGGCCGCGCGGGGCGCGCGGCCGGTGGCCCTCGACCTGTCGCGGCGGCAGCTGCAGCACGCCCGGCGGATCGACCAGGAGCCCGGCAGGCCGGCACCGCTGCCGCTGGTGCAGGCCGACGCCGCCTTCCTGCCCTTCGCCGACGCCTCCTTCGACCTGGCCTGCTCGGCCTACGGAGCGCTGCCCTTCATCGCCGACACCGCCCGGGTGCAGCGGGAGGTGCGCCGGGTGCTGCGGCCCGGGGGGCGCTGGGTCTTCTCGGTCACCCACCCGGTGCGCTGGGCCTTCCCCGACGAGCCGGGGCCCGACGGCCTGACCGCGGTGTCCTCCTACTTCGACCGGACGCCCTACGTCGAGCAGGACGACCGGGGCCTCGCCGTCTACGTCGAGCACCACCGCACGCTGGGCGACCGGGTCCGCGAGATCGCCGCGGCCGGGCTGCGCCTGGTCGATCTGGTCGAACCGGAGTGGCCGCGGTGGAACGAGCAGGAGTGGGGCGGCTGGTCCCCGCTGCGCGGCCGGCTGCTGCCCGGTACGGCGATCTTCGTGTGCGTGGCGGAATGACGGGACGCGCGGGCACCCGCGGTGCCGCCCGCCGGCGCGGCCCGGGCCGCCCCACAGCTACGCGGGCGGTGCCGTGGCCGGGCCGGTAGCCGGCGGGGCGGGTACCGGCGGCCTCGCGATCCGGGCCGAGGGGCACGCGCTGCCGGTGGCCGCGGTCGTACCCGCCCTGCTCGGCGCGCTCGCGGACCGCGGCTGCGCGGTGCTGGCCGCACCGCCGGGCACCGGCAAGACCACGCTGGTGCCGCTGCTGCTGGCCGGCGCCGACGGCGGTCCCCCGGGGCGCGTGCTCGTCGCCGAGCCGCGCCGGATGGCGGCCAGGGCCGCCGCCCGGCGGATGGCCTGGCTGCTGGGCGAACAGGTCGGCGGCACCGTCGGCTTCACCGTCCGGGGCGAGCGGCGGGTGTCGGCGGCCACCACCGTGGAGGTGGTGACCACCGGGGTGCTGCTGCAACGTCTGCAGCGCGACCCGGAGTTGGCCGGCGTCGGCACCGTCGTGCTCGACGAGTGCCACGAGCGGCACCTCGACGCGGACACCGCGATGGCCTTCCTGCTGGACGTACGCGCCACGCTGCGGCCTGACCTGCGGCTGATCGCCGCGTCCGCGACCACCGACACGGCGGCGTGGGCCGCGCTGCTCGACGCCCCGGTGGTGGAGGCGGCCGGGGTGCTGCACCCGGTGGCCGTCCGGTGGGCGCCGCCGCCGCGGCAGGTGCGCCCGCCGCACGGCATGCGGGTGGACCCCGCGCTGCTCGACCATGTCGCGGCGGTGGTCCGCCGGGCACTGGCCGAGGGCGGGGACAGCGGGGACGTGCTGTGCTTCCTGCCGGGCGTCGGGGAGATCGCCCGGGTCGCCGGAATGCTGTCCGGCCTCGGAGTCGACGTCCTGCAGCTGCACGGCCGGGCACCGGCCGCCGTCCAGGACGCGGCGCTGGCCCCGGGGCAGCGGCGCCGGGTCCTGCTGGCCACGTCGGTCGCCGAGTCCAGCCTGACCGTGCCCGGAGTGCGGGCGGTGGTCGACAGCGGCCTGGCCCGCGAGCCGCGGATGGACCACGCCAGGGGCCTCGGGGCGCTCACCACCGTCAAGGTGTCGCGGGCCGCGGCGGAGCAGCGCGCCGGGCGCGCCGGCCGTGAGGCGCCCGGCACCGTCTACCGGTGCTGGGCGCAGGGCGAGCACGACCGGCTCTCCCGGCAGCCCGCACCGGAGATCGCGCTGGCCGACCTCACCGGCTTCGCCTTGCAGGCCGCGTGCTGGGGCGAGCCCGACGCGACCGGGCTCGCCCTGCTCGACCCGCCGCCGCCCGGCGCCCTGGCCGCCGCCCGCAGCACGCTGCGCACGCTGGACGCGGTCGACGCGGCGGGGCGCGCCACCCCGCGCGGGCGGCGGCTCGGCCTGCTCGGGCTGCACCCCCGGCTGGCCCGCGCCCTGCTGGACGCCGCGCCCACGCTGGGCGCCACGCGCGCCGCCGAGGTGACCGCGCTGCTGTCGGAGGAGGTCCCGGCCGGTTACGGCCCCGACCTGACCGCCGCCTGGCACACCGCCCGCCGCGCCGGCGACGCCTACGGCAACCGCTGGCGCGCCGAGACGCGGCGGCTGGAAGCGGCACTGCGTACGTCGCAGGCCGGCGAGCACGGCCGCGGGCGCGCGGGCGGGTTGAGCGACGACGCCGCCGCCGGGCTCGTGGTGGCGCTGGCCTTCCCCGAACGGCTGGCGCGGCGGCGGGCCGACGGTGCGTATCTGATGGTGTCCGGCACCGGGGCGGAGGTCGGGGCCGGCCTCGGCGGGGCGGAGTGGGTCGCGGTGGCCGTGGCTGACCGCGGAGTGGGGCGGGCGGCGGCCCGGGTGCGGCTCGCCGCGGTGGTGGACGAGGAGACCGCGCGCGGCGCCGCGGCCTGGGCGCTTGAGCGGTACGAGGAGGTGCGCTGGGCGCAGGGCGACGTGGTGGCCAGGCGGGTGGAGCGGCTGGGCGCCGTGGAGTTGACGGCGGCGCCACTGCGGTCAGCCGACCCCGCCGCGGTGCGAGCCGCGCTGCTCGACGGGCTCGCCGCCGAGGGCACCGGGCTGCTGCGGTGGACCAGGGACGCCCGGGAGCTGCGGCAGCGCATCGCGTTCGTCCACCGGGTGCTGGGCGCGCCCTGGCCGGATGTCGCGGAGGACGCGCTGCTGGCCCGCGCCGCCGAGTGGCTGGGCCCCGAACTGGCCGCCGCCCGCCGCCGCGCCGACCTGGAGCGGATCGACGCGGGCGCCGCCCTGCCCCGGCTGCTGCCCTGGGCGACCGGCCAGGCGGCCAGGTTCGGCGAGCTGGCGCCGGAGCGCATCGAGGTGCCGAGCGGTTCGCGGATCCGCGTCGACTACGGCGGCGAGCAGCCCGTACTGGCGGTGAAACTCCAGGAGTTGTTCGGCCTCGCGGACACCCCGCGGATCGCCGGGGTGCCCGTGCTCGTCCACCTGCTGTCGCCCGCGGGCCGCCCGGCCGCGGTGACCGCGGACCTGGCCTCGTTCTGGCGGGAAGGCTACCGGGCGGTCCGCGCCGAACTGCGCGGCCGCTACCCGCGCCACCCGTGGCCCGAGGACCCCTCGACGGCCGCCCCGACCAAGCGCACCAACGCCCGGCGGGGCTAGGCCGTGTCTGACAAAACCCGCCTGGCCCGCGGTGTCTGGCACGGCCTAGGTCGTCAGCCGGGGTCAGTCCGCGTCGGTGGTCGCCTCGGTGGTCACGGTGACGCTGGCCGCCGGGGTCGGGGTGGACGAGCCGGACGGGCTCGGCGTGGGGGTGTCGCACGGGTCGCCGGTGGGCGTGTCCGTGGGCGTGGGCGTGGCGGTCTCGCTCGGGGTGGGGGTCGGCGACTCGGTACCGCAACCGGGGGTGGTCGGCGGGTCGGTGGGCGTCCCGGTCGGCGGGGTCGTCGTCGGGCCGCCCGGCGGGGTGCTGGGCTGACCGGTCGTCGGGGGGATGCTCGGCTTGCCCGGGCTGCTCGGCTTGCCGGGCGCGGCCGGCGGGCGGCTTACCGACGGCCTGGGGCTGGCCGGCGCGGTGGGCGGCGCGGACGGCGTGCCGGTCGGCGTACCTGTCGGTGTACCGGTCGGAGTACCGGCCGACGAGATCGGGTTGCCGCTGCTGCCGGGGGTGCCGGAACGGTCGGGCATCGACACGGCGCCACCCTGCCTGAAGTGGTCGTACCAGGACCTGACCAGGTCCAAGTAGGCCTGCGAGTGGTTGTAGCCGAGGATCGCCCGGTCCATCTCCTTCGGCACGGCCAGGTCGCGGCCGCCCGCGCACAGGTAGTGGGCGGCGGCGAGCGCGGCGTCGTAGACATTGTTGGGGTTGTCGACCCCGTCGCCGTTGCCGTCCACACCCCAGTGCTCCCACGTGGAGGGGATGAACTGCATGGGCCCGACGGCCCGGTCGTGCACCGCGTCGCCGTCGTAACGGCCGCCGTCGGTGTCGGTGATGTCCGCGAAGCCCTTGCCGTTGAGCACCGGGCCCAGGATCGGGGAGTACGTGGTGCCGTTCGCGTCGACCGCGCCGCCGCGGGCCTGGCCCGACTCCACCTGACCGATGGCGGCGAGCAGTTGCCACGGCAGGTGGCAGCCGGGGTCGCTCTCGGCGACGGACGCCTCGGCGCGCTGATACGCCGCGAGCACGGTCGCGGGCAGTCCCGCGCTGCCGCCGGGCAGGTTCACCGAGGTGCCGGGCGTGGTCGGCGGGGTCACCAGCGGCGGGCCGGTCGGGGTGTTCAGCGGCGGCAGGTCGGTGATGTACGGCGAGCCGCCGTCGATGGCCGGGCCGGGCGGCGGCGCGACCGCGGACGGGGCCTCCTGATGCTCGGCTGCGTGGGCGACCGGGAGGAAGCCCGGTGCCTGCGACGCGCTGAGCGCCGCCATCGCTGCGGCGGCGACCGCGGTGCCCGCCGCTCCCCTGCGTAGCCTCCGGCCATACCGCCGCGCTGCCATGGAGCGGTCCCCTCCCAGTACTCGAACGCGCCGTCTCCGGCGCCACAACTTGACCGACCCTACGGCAACTTGCATCACGTGACCACCACAAAGGCGTGCTCAAAATGTGCGCAAACGGGCAGTGCCCGCTTGTCACCGTGCAGCGTTTCCCCCCTGGTCATCCGCACGTCGTCGAAGCGTCCGCGCACCACGGAAGAACGCCGGTCCACCGCCGTACGGGCAGCGTGCGGTGCCCGTACGGCGGGGTCGGCGCGCCCGCACCGGCCCGCGCGGACCCGCACTTTCGGCCACGCCCGCCGGGTGGCGGCCCCCCCGCGTGACCCCCTCAGTGCGCGGCCGACTCCCAGTCCGGGCCGACGCCCACCGACACGTCCAGCGGCGCCCGCAGCGGATACGCCCCGGCCATCTCGCGGCGCACCAGTTCCTCGACCTTCTCCCGCTCGCCGGGGGCGACTTCCAGCACGATCTCGTCGTGCACCTGGAGCAGCATCCGGGAGCTCAGCTGCTCCGCGGTCAGCGCCTCGTCCACCCGCAGCATGGCGATCTTCACGATGTCGGCCGCCGAGCCCTGGATCGGGGCGTTCAGCGCCATCCGCTCGGCCGTCTCCCGGCGCTGCCGGTTGTCGCTGTTGAGGTCGGGCAGATAGCGGCGGCGGCCCAGCAGCGTCTGCGTGTAACCGGTGCCGCGGGCCTCCTCCACCACCCGGTGCAGATAGTCCCGCACCCCGCCGAACCGCTCGAAGTACGTCTCCATCAGCGCCCGCGCCTCGGCGGCCTCGATCCCCAGCTGCTGGGAGAGCCCGAACGCCGACAGGCCGTACGCCAGACCGTAGGACATCGCCTTGATCTTGCGGCGCATCTCCGGGTCGACCGCGTCCCTGCCGACCGCGAAGACCTGCGAGCCGACCGTCGTGTGCAGGTCCTCGCCGGTGGTGAACGCGGCGATCAGGCCCTCGTCCTCGGACAGATGGGCCATCACCCGCAGTTCGATCTGGCTGTAGTCGGCGGTCAGCAGCGATTCGTACCCCTCGCCGACGACGAAGCCGCGCCGGATCGCCCGGCCCTCGTCGGTGCGGATCGGCACGTTCTGCAGATTCGGGTCGGTGGACGACAGCCGCCCGGTCGCCGCCACGGTCTGGCTGAAGCTGGTGTGGATCCGCCCGTCCGGGGCGATCGTCTTGACCAGGCCCTCCACCGTGACCCGCAGCTTGGCCTGCTCCCGGTGCCGCAGCATGATCACCGGCAGCTCGTGGTCGGTCTGCGCGGCCAGCCACGCCAGCGCGTCGGCGTCCGTGGTGTAACCGGTCTTGGTCTTCTTGGTCTTGGCCAGCGCCAGCTCGCCGAACAGCACCTCCTGGAGCTGCTTGGGCGAGCCCAGGTTGAACTCGTGCCCCACCGAGGCGTGCGCCTCGCCCACCGCATGCTGCACCGCGGCGGCGAACTGCTCCTCCAGTCCCTCCAGATGAGCGCGGTCCGCCGCGATCCCGGCGCGCTCCATCCGGGCCAGCAGCGCCGACGTCGGCAGCTCCACGTCGTGCAGCAGCTCGGTCGCGCCGACCTCGGGCAGCCGCTCGCCGAAGACCTCGCCGAGGTCGAGGACCGTACGCGCCTGGACCATCAGCGCACCCGCCGCGGCCGCGCCCTCGTCCTCCTCCTCGCTCTCCTCGCCGAAGGCCAGCTGCCCGCTGCCGGAGTCCACCGGTGCCAGCTCGCGGCCCAGATACTCCACCGACAGCACGTCGAGCGCGAAGGAGCGGCGGCCGGGCTTGATCAGATACGCGGCCAGCGCGGTGTCCATCGACACCCCGGCCACCGACCAGCCGTGCTCGGCGAAGACCCGGGCGACGTTCTTCGCGTTGTGCAGCACCTTGGGGCGCTGCGGGTCGGCGAGCCAGCCGACGAAGGCCTGCTCGTCGGCCTCGTCCAGCTGCGCCGGGTCGAACCACGCGGCGTCCTCCGCGGACGCCAGCGCGACCTGGGTGACACTCCCGGCGCCCAGCCCCCAGGCGTCCACGCTGGCCAGGCCGAGCGGCCCGGCGCTGCGCGCGGCCAGCCACCCGGGCAGGTCACCGGCGGCCAGCACGGTGCCGTCGACGGCGACGCCCGCGGCGACCTCCACCTCCTCCAGCTCTGCGCCGGGATCGGCGGCGAACAGCCGCTCCCGCAGATTCGCGTTGTGGAACTCCAGCACGTCGAGCACCCCGACCAGCGTCTGCCGGTCGTACGGCACCCGCGCCAGGCCCTCGGGGGTCAGCGGCAGCTGGACGTCCCGCACCATCTCGGTCAGCCGCCGGTTGAGCTTGACGGCGTCCAGGTGGGCCCGCAGATTCTCACCCGCCTTGCCCTTCACCTCGTCGACCCGCTCGACCAGCTCGGCGAACGACCCGAACTGGGTGATCCACTTGGCCGCCGTCTTCTCCCCCACGCCGGGAATGCCCGGCAGGTTGTCCGAGGGGTCGCCGCGCAGCGCCGCGAAGTCCGGATACTGCTGCGGGGTCAGTCCGTACCGCTCCTCGACCTTCGCCGGGGTGTAGCGGGTCAGCTCCGAAACGCCCTTGGTCGGGTAGAGCACGGTGACATGGTCGCTGACCAGCTGGAACGCATCCCGGTCGCCGGTCACGATCAGCACGTCGTACCCCAGCTCCTCGGCCTGGGTGGCCAGGGTGGCGATGATGTCGTCCGCCTCGTACCCGTCGACCGCGAAGCGGTTGACCCCCATCGCGTCCAGCAGCTCGCCGATGAGCTCCACCTGGCTGCGGAACTCGTCGGGGGTCTTGGAGCGGGTCGCCTTGTACTCCGGATACTCGTCGAAGCGCCACGTCTTGCGCGACACGTCGAAGGCGACCGCCAGATGCGTCGGCGCCTCGTCACGCAGCGTGTTCGACAGCATGGACGTGAAACCGTAGATCGCGTTCGTCGGCTGGCCCGTGGCAGTGCTGAAGTTCTCCACGGGCAGCGCGTAGAACGCCCGGTACGCCAGCGAGTGCCCGTCAAGCAGCATCAGGCGGGGGCGGTCGTTCGTCGTCTTCGATGCGTTCTTTGCCACACAGGAATCCTCCCACGCCCCACCGACAGTCTTTCTGCCGCCTTCTCGCCTCCGGGCGCTTTTGATCCGGTGTCGACGGTCGATCGTGCTCGATCCCTTCGTTCCTCAGGGACCTCCGCGCGTTCTCCCTTTCGACACCGGCGCGCCCTTTGGCTCGCCGGCTACACCGGGGCAGGTTCGGGCCCGGAGGCGGGAAGGCGGCAAAAACAGCCGGGGTCCGGCAGCGGGGTGGCGGCATAGAGTTGGGCCATGGCCATGGCAAGGAAGCCGCCCGCAGGGGACCCCGTCCAGGACGCGCCGCGGGTCGGTGTGCCGAAGCAGGCTGCCGCCGGGCTGCCGGCGATCGGGCACACCGTCAAGGCGGCCGGGGCGCAGATGGGCGCCAGACGCTCGGCGCTGACACTGCTCAAGGTCAACCAGAAGAACGGGTTCGACTGCCCCGGGTGCGCGTGGCCGGAGCCGGAGCACCGGCACACCTTCGAGTTCTGCGAGAACGGCGCCAAGGCCGTCGCCGAGGAGGCGACCCTGCGCCGGGTCACCCCGGACTTCTTCGCCCAGCACCCCGTCGCCGACCTGGCCGGCCGCAGCGGCTACTGGCTGGGCCAGCAGGGCCGGATCACCCAGCCGATGTATCTCGCCGAGGGCGCGGAACGCTACGAGGCGGTGCCCTGGGAGCGGGCCTTCGAACTGGTCGCCGACGAGTTGCAGGCGCTGGACAGCCCCGACGAGGCCGTCTTCTACACCTCGGGCCGCACCAGCAACGAGGCCGCCTTCCTCTTCCAGCTCTTCGCCCGGGAGTTCGGCACCAACAACCTGCCGGACTGCTCCAACATGTGCCACGAGTCCTCGGGCTCCGCGCTGATCCAGACGCTGGGCGTCGGCAAGGGCAGCGTGCTGCTCGACGACCTCTACCAGGCCGAGCTGATCATCGTCGCCGGGCAGAACCCGGGCACCAACCACCCGCGGATGCTGTCGGCACTGGAGAAGGCCAAGCGCGGCGGCGCGACGATCGTCACCGTCAACCCGCTGCCGGAAGCGGGACTCGAAAGATTCCGCAACCCGCAGAACGCCGCGGGCCTGGTCGGTGCCGGCACCGTGCTGACCGACCTGTTCCTGCCGGTCAGGCTCGGCGGCGACCAGGCGCTCTTCCGGGCCCTCGGCCGGCTGCTCATCGAAGCCGGCGCCGTGGACCGGGAGTTCATAGCCGAGCACACCCACGGCTTCGCCGACTACGAAGCTGCGGCCCTGGCGACCGACTGGACCGAGGTGCTGCGCGCCACCGGCCTGGACCGGGCCGAGATCGACAAGCTGTTCGCGCTGGCCCGCGACGCGAAGAGCATCGTCGTGTGCTGGGCGATGGGCCTGACCCAGCACAAGCACGCGGTGCCCACCATCCGCGAGGTCGTCAACTTCCTGCTGCTGGGCGGCAACGTCGGCCGCCCCGGCGCCGGAGTGTGCCCGGTGCGCGGCCACAGCAACGTGCAGGGCGACCGCACCATGGGCATCTTCGAACGGCCCGCACCGGCCTTCCTCGACGCCCTGTCCAAAGAGTTCGGCTTCGAACCGCCCCGGCAGCACGGCTTCGACGTCGTGCGGGCGATCCGGGCACTGCGGGACGGCGACGCCAAGGTCTTCTTCGCCATGGGCGGCAACTTCGTCGCCGCCTCCCCCGACACCGCGGTGACCGAGGCCGCCATGCGCCGCGCCCGCCTCACCGTCCACGTGTCGACCAAGCTGAACCGCTCGCACGTGGTGACCGGCGCCCGCGCGCTGATCCTGCCGACGCTGGGGCGTACCGAGAAGGACCGGCAGGCCGGCGGCGAGCAGTTCGTCAGCGTCGAGGACTCCATGGGCATGGTGCACGCCTCGCACGGCGGCCTGGCGCCCGCCTCCCCGCACCTGCTCTCCGAGCCGGCCATCGTCTCCCGGCTGGCCCGGGCGGTGTTCGGGGACCGCAGCAACGTGCCGTGGGCGGACTTCGAGGCCGACTACGACCTCATAAGGGACCGCGTCTCGCGCGTCGTCCCCGGCTTCGACGACTTCAACGCCAAGGTGCGCCGCCCCGGCGGCTTCACCCTTCCGCACGCCCCGCGTGACTCGCGCACCTTCCCCACCGCCACCGGCAAGGCCAACTTCACCGCCGCGCCGCTGGAGTACCCCGAGGTGCCCGAAGGGCGGCTGCTGCTCCAGACGCTGCGGTCGCACGACCAGTACAACACCACGATCTACGGCCTGGACGACCGCTACCGCGGCATAAAGGGCGGCCGCCGGGCGGTCCTGGTGCACCCCGACGACGCGGCCGCCGCGGGCCTGGCCGACGGCGAACTCGCCGACCTGGTCAGCGAGTGGACCGACGGCAGCGAGCGCCGGGCCGACGGCTTCCGGGTGGTGCACTACCCCACCCCGCGAGGCTGCGCGGCCGCCTACTACCCGGAGACCAACGTCCTCGTCCCGCTGGACCACACCGCCGACACCAGCAACACGCCCGCGTCGAAGTCCGTCGTCATCCGGCTGGAACGACCCGACCCGGCCCGCGGCTGATCCGGTCGGTGCGGTAGAAAGCCGGGTAGAAAGCTGTCCGGTACACCGAACACCGCAGCACCCGAGGCCGATCGGAGCCGACCGCATGGGCGAGCAGACCGTCACCCAGTTCCCGCAGGAGATCCTGGAGCAGTACGCCGGGCTCGGCATCGACCTGCAGGCGCTCTTCTCCGCCGGGCACCTCGGTGAGCGGATGGGCATCCGCATCCTGGAGGCCTCGCCGGACAAGGTGGTCGGCACGATGCCCGTCGAGGGCAACACCCAGCCGTACGGCCTGCTGCACGGCGGCGCCTCGGCCGTCCTGGCCGAGACCCTGGGCTCGGTCGGCGCGATGCTGCACGGCGGCCCCAGCAAGATCGCGGTCGGCGTCGACCTCAACGCCACCCACCACCGCGGCATGAGCTCCGGCCTGGTGACCGGCACCGCGAGCCCGGTGCACCGCGGCCGCTCCTCGGCCACCTACGAGGTCGTGATCATGGACGACGCCTCCGGCAAGCGCGTCTGCACCGCCCGCCTCACCTGCATGCTCCGCCCCGCCGCCCCGGCGGCGACCGCCTGACCCGGTCAGTGCTTCGGGCCGATGTGCAGGTCCATGAGCGCCACCGACGTCCGCCGGGCGACGGATATGTTGTACGGCTGCCCGCCGCGGCGGGTGACCTTCCACTCGACGCCGACGCGGTCGAGGGTGGTGGAGAAGAGGGTCAGGATGTCCTGGGACTTGTTGGTGAAGAAATACCGCGGGTATTCGTAGCGCCGCAGCTCACCGGCGACCGGCCGGATCGTCCAGTTGGTGATCCGGCAGCCGTCGGAGTGCACGAGCCCCCGGATGAACTCCCACGGATACGCGTCGACGGTCCGCTGCTGCCACGGCTCCAGCGCGATGCGGCGCTCGTGCTTGCGGCCCGGGCCGTGCTGCGGAAGACCGTGGGCCACTGCTTGCTGCAGGCCGTGACCTGGACACAGCCCTGCTGCTGCACGCGGCAGACGGCACCACCGGGGCGGACGGCACGGATGGCGCGCTCACAGGCGTTGATGAGGCCGGGCCAGGAGTCGGCGCAGGCGATGCGTAAGGCGTAGACACCGCGGTGGCCCCTACTGAGGCAGCCGTCGCCCAGATAGAGGCCGAGCAGATACGGGTAGGCGGGGCCGTCGGTGCGCAGCGGTGGCCGGCCGGCACGTGACGACTCGGGGCCGCGCGTGGCCGAGTCGCGGATGGCCGCACGGGATATGCCGGTCGCGCGGCTGGTGGCGTTGAGCGAGTGGCCTTCGGCAAGGAGGGCGAGCGCCCGGCGGCGCGCCTGGAGGTCGTACATACGATCGAGAATGCGCGATCGCACCAGGCGGCGGGGGCGGCCGAACAGAGGTTCACTCTGTTCAGCGATCTTGCTAAAGATGCCTCTACCTTGGATTTGAAGGCGAAGTACCCCGGGTGGGACTCGAACCCACACTGTCGGCTGTTTGAGAGCCGCCTCTCTAACCAATTGGAGTACCGGGGCTCCTTCGAAACAGAGGATAGCCTACCGTTCCGGTACTCAAACTCTACCGGACCTGGGTAGGCTCGTGAGGCAATACCCCGCCGCAGCACGAGGAGCACCGTGAGCGCCCCCGACGAGTCCGCCGCTCGGTCCGAGAAGCAGCCCGATGAGCAGTCCGCCGGGCAGTCAGGGCCGGCAGAGCAGTCCGAGCAGTCGCACGTACCTCCGCTGACCACGCGGGTGGTCATCGCCGAGGACGAGGCGCTGATCCGGCTGGATCTGAAGGAGATGCTGGAGGAGGAGGGGTACTCCGTCGTCGGTGAGGCCGGGGACGGGGAGACAGCGGTCAAGCTCGCCGAGGAGCACCGGCCCGACCTGGTGATCCTGGACGTGAAGATGCCGGTGCTCGACGGGATCTCGGCGGCCGAGCGCATCGCGGGCGAGAAGCTGGCGCCGGTGCTGATGCTGACCGCGTTCTCACAGCGGGAACTGGTGGAGCGGGCCAGGGACGCCGGGGCGATGGCGTATCTGGTGAAGCCGTTCAGCAAGAGCGACCTGGTGCCGGCGATCGAGATGGCGGTCAGCCGGTTCCAGGAGTTGCGGGCGCTGGAGGGGGAGATCGCGGATCTGTCGCTGCGGCTGGAGACCCGCAAGCTGGTGGACCGGGCCAAGAGCGTGCTGCAGACGAAGTACGGGCTGAGCGAGCCGGCGGCTTTCCGGTGGATCCAGAAGACGTCGATGGACCGGCGGATGTCGATGCAGGCGGTGGCGCAGGCCGTGATCGAAGAGGTCACCGACAAGTAGCCGTCCAGACATGCGTGAGGGGCCGCACCCGGTGCCGGGTGCGGCCCCTCACGCGTGGGCGGGCGGTCAGTCCTCGCCGAGGTAGGTCTTGCGGACGCCCTCGTCGTGCAGCAGGTCCTGGCCGGTGCCGGAGATCTTGATGGAGCCGACCTCCATCACGTGGGCCTGGTCGGCCAGCGACAGCGCGGCCTGGGCGTTCTGCTCGACGAGCAGGATGGTGGTGCCCTGGGACCTGAGCTCGACGATGGTGGCCATGATCTTCTGCATCATGATCGGCGAGAGGCCCATCGAGGGTTCGTCGAGCATGAGCAGTTTCGGCCGGCACATCAGGGCGCGGCCCATGGCGAGCATCTGCTGCTCGCCACCGGACAGCGTGCCGGCCGCCTGCCGCCGGCGTTCGCCGAGGATGGGGAAGAGCTCGTAGGCGCGGTCGATGTCCTGGGTGATGCCGGCGGCGTCCTTGCGCAGGTAGGCGCCGAGCTGCAGGTTCTGCTCGATGGTGAGCCGGGGGAAGATGTGCCGGCCCTCGGGCGAGTGGGCCAGGCCGAGGGCGACGATCTTGTGCGGCGGGACCCGGGTGAGGTATTTGCCGTCGAAGACGACCCGGCCGCCGGTGGGCTTGAGCAGACCGCTGAGGGTGCGCAGCGTGGTGGTCTTGCCGGCGCCGTTGGTGCCGATCAGGGTGACCACCTGGCCGGCCTCGACGGCGAAGGAGATGCCCTTGACGGCTTCGATCTTGCCGTACGCGACGCGCAGGTTCTCCACTTCGAGCAGTGCGGTCATCGGTCGTTCTCCTGCTCGCCGGTCGTCTGCGGCCCGTCCTCGGCCGCGCCTTCGAAGGGCTCGCCGAGGTAGGCGGCGATGACCCGTTCGTCCTGCTGTACGACCTCGGAGGTGCCCTCGACCAGCTTCTCGCCCTGGACGAGGACGGCGACCCGGTCGCACAGGTTGAAGATGAACCGCATGTCGTGCTCGATGACGAGGACGGCGACGCCCTGGTCGCGTACGGAGAAGACGAGTTCCTCGGTGGCCCTGGTCTCCTGCGGGTTCATGCCGGCGGTGGGCTCGTCGAGCAGCAGCAGCCCCGGCTCGCTGGCCAGGGCGCGGGCGATCTCCAGCTTGCGCTGCTCGCCGTAGGGCAGGTTGCGGGCCAGGTGCTCGGCCTTGGCGGCCAGGCCGGTGAACTCCAGCAGTTCCATGGCCCTGGCTCGGGAGCGGGCCTCCGCCCGGTGGTAGCCGGGGCCGCGGATGAGCGCGGACAGCAGGCCTTCGCGGGTGCGGGTGTGCCGGCCGACCAGGACGTTCTCCAGCACGGTCATGTTGGCGAACAGCCGGATGTTCTGGAAGGTGCGGGCGATACCGGCCTTGGTGACCAGGTGCGGCTTGGGCGGCAGTACGGTGCCGCGGTAGCTGACGGTGCCTTCGGTGGGGACGTACAGCCCGGTGAGGCAGTTGAAGAAGGTGGTCTTGCCTGCGCCGTTGGGGCCGATCAGGCCGACGATCTCGCCGGTGTTGACGGTGAGGTCGACGTCCCGGACGGCGGTGAGGCCGCCGAAGCGCATGACGACGCCGCTGGCCTGGAGCAGCGGGGTCCCGTCGGGGGCCTGCTCCGGGGTGGGCTGCTGCGGGATGGTGGTGGTCATGGTGTTCCTCACGCCCCTGCCGTGCCGGCCGGGACGGTGTCGTCGCCCAGGGTGCGTTTGCCCGGCGTGGTGGCTTCGTCCTCGTGGAATTCCAGCTGCCGCCGCCGGTTGGCGATGATGCCCTCGGGCCGGAAGCGCATGATCAGGACGAGCGCGATGCCGAAGGCGAAGAGTTCGTACCTGGCGAGGAAGTCGAGCTTCTCCGGGATGACGTAGAGCAGCGCCGCACCGAGGATCGGGCCGCTGACCGTACCCATGCCGCCGAGGACGACGGCGGCGAGCAGGAAGGCGGAGTTGGGCGGTACGGAGCCGGAGAAGACGTACGGGTCGGGCACCACGCTGTTGGTGACGTGCGCGCTGACGGTGCCGGCCAGGCCGGCCAGCGAGGCGCCCAGCGCGAAGGCGACCAGCTTGACCCGGAAGCCGTTGATGCCCATGGCGGTGGCGGCGGTCTCGTCCTCCCGGATGGCGATCCAGGAGCGGCCGATCCGGGAGTCGGAGGCCCGGGTGAAGACCAGCACCACGATCACGGTGATGACCAGCATGAGCAGGTAGTAGTTGGCGAACCGGCCCAGGGTGTACGAGCCGATCTCGTGCGTGTCGCCGAGGTTGTACCCGAAGATCGACAGGTCGGGGATCTGCGCGATGCCGTTGGGGCCGTTGGTGACCTCCGGGCCGCTGACGCCGTCGAGGTTCTTCACGACGATGCGGAAGATCTCTCCGAAGCCGAGGGTGACGATCGCCAGGTAGTCGCCGCGCAGCCGCAGGGTCGGGGCGCCGATGAGGATGCCGAAGACCAGGGCGGCGGCGGCGCCGGTGAGGGCGGCGGCCCAGAAGGGGAACTGCACGCCGGACCAGATGGAGTACTGCGAGCCGGAGACCAGTGCCGCGGTGTAGGCGCCGACGCCGAGGAAGGCGACGTAGCCGAGGTCGAGCAGGCCGGTGAGGCCGACGACGATGTTCAGGCCGAGCGCGACGGTGCCGACGATCAGCACGCTGACCCCGAGGTTGGCCCAGTGCTCGTTGTTCTGGGCGAAGGGGTAGGCGATGGCGGCCACGATGCCGACGCTGGAGGAGAAGACCCGGTTCTCCCGGGTGATCTGCTGGAACTGCCGCAGCAGGCCGCTGGCGCCCAGGCCCCAGAAGGTGAAGGCGACCACGATGAGGTAGCCGATGAAGATGTCGCTGTAGCTGGTCGCCAGGCCGAAGGTGAGGACCTTCAGGCCGGCGGCGTAGACCGCGACGACGGCCAGCCGCTGCAGCCAGACGTTGAGCGCGCGCGGGTCGGAGACTTTGAGGTCGCCGTGGTTGAAACGCAGTTCGCGCAGCCGGCGGTAGGCGCCGACGGCCAGGTCGGAGCTGCCGAGGGCGCCGAGTTCGATGTATTCGGCGTCCTCCTCCTCGCGCGGGTGGCGGTCGATCGGCAGCGCGAGGGCGCCGGCGAAGAGCACCAGGCTGCCGACGGCGGCGACGAAGGCGCCGGGGTCGAGGTTGGCCAGGCCGCCGAGCTTGGCGGCGATGTCGATCACCGTGTACCAGGTGGTGGCGAGCGTGCCGAGGGCCAGCAGCAGCACCGAGTTGTACGAGCGGCTGGGGTTGAGCCAGGCCAGGCCCTTGAGCTTGAAGGCGCCGAGGGCGACGACACCGGTGATGATGGCGCCGATCAGCGTCATGACCTGGAGGCCGCCGGGGTACCCGCTGACGGTGAGGTCACCGGGGAAGTCGGTGGTGTAGGTCCAGGACATGAACGTCGAGGCGGTCGTGGCGACCGCGCCGACCAGGGTCACCAGTTTGGCGACGGGCAGCGACAGCGGGAGGTACTGCTCGGTCCTGCGGGCGCCGGGGGCGGCGGTGGTCATGGACGCGGCGTTCGTGGAGAGGTCGGTCATCGCCATCACGCCCTGTCCGCGACGCGCTCGCCCAGCAGGCCCTGGGGCCGTACCAGCAGGACGACGATGAGCAGCACGAAGGCCCACACGGTGTTCCAGCTGCCGCCGCCGAGCTGTTCCATGCCGGGGATGTCGGAGATGTACGCGGAGGCGCAGGATTCGGCGATGCCGAGGACGAGGCCGCCGAGCATGGCGCCGTAGATGTTGCCGATGCCGCCGAGCACGGCGGCGGTGAAGGCCTTCAGGCCGGCCTGGAAGCCGATGTCGTACTTGATCTGGCCGTATTTGAGGCCGGAGGCGAGGCCGGCGACGGCGGCGAAGAAGCCGCCGATGGCGAAGGCGATCACGATGATGCGGTTGGTGTCGATGCCCATGAGCTGCGCGGTGTCCGGGTCCTGCGCGGTGGCCTGCATGGCGCGGCCGGTGCGCGAGGTGCGGACGAAGGCGGCGAGTGCCGCCATGCAGACCACGGCGGCGACGACCAGGAAGATGTCACCGCTCTGGATGTCGACGGATCCGACGTGGAAGGGGCCGCCGGGCAGTTGCGGGAAGCTCTTGCCGCTGGTGGCGTTCGGATACCACAGGAAGACTGCCTGCTGCAGGGCGAGCGAGAGGCCGATGGCGGTGATCAGCGGGGCCAGCCGTGGCGCGTGCCGCAGCGGGCGGTACGCGAGTCGCTCGGCGCCCACGGCGATCAGCACGGACACGATGGCGCCGCCGGCCAGCATGAGGGGCAGGGCGGCCCAGATGGACATGCCGTCCGGGAGGTTCGTGTAGACCGCGAGGGCGCCGAAGGCGCCGGTCATGTAGATCTCGCCGTGGGCGAAGTTGATGAGCTGGACGATGCCGTACACCATCGTGTAGCCGATGGCGATGAGCCCGTACATCGAGCCGATGAACAGCCCGTTGGCCAGCTGTTGCGGCAGGGTGTGCACCGCATGGCCTCCATGTCGCTGGGAGCAGGTGGGGAGAGCGGGGACGGTGGTGCGGCGCACCCCCGGGGGGACACGCGGGTGGGGATCGAAGGGCCGCGCGGCCGGAGGTCTCCGGCCGCGCGGCACCGGGTGGTGCGGTGAGGTCAGCCGCTGTAGGTGCCGGACTTGACGGCGACCCACTTGCCGCCCTTGACCTGGTACACGGTCAGCTGCTTGTTGGTGGTGTCACCGAACTCGTCGAAGGACACGTGGCCGGCCACGCCGTCGAAGTCGGTCTTCTGCACGGCGTCGATCAGCGACTTGCGGGCGTCGGGGATGGCCGGCAGCTTGCCGCCGTTGGCGTCCATGACGACCTTGACGGCCTTGATGATCGCGGTGGTGGCGTCGTAGGTGTAGCCGCCGTAGGTGCCGTAGTCACCGGCGTAGTGCTTGGCCTTGTAGGTGTTGATGAAGTCGGTGGCCGTCTTCAGCGTGGTGACGGGGACGCCGACCGAGGTGACCAGGTCGCCTTCCGCGGCGGCACCGGCGGTCTTGATGTAGGTGTCGGAGTACATGCCGTCGCCGCCCATCAGCGGGATCTTGACGCCGGCTGCCTTCAGCTGCTTGGTGATCAGCTCGGACTCGTCGTACTGGCCGCCGTAGTAGACCAGGTCGGCGTGCGAGTTCTTGATCTTGGTGACCAGGGTGGAGTAGTCGTTGTCACCGGTGTTGACATGGTCGGTGCCGGCGATCTTGCCGCCGAGGCTGCTGAACTTCTGCTTGAAGATGGCCGCGAGGCCGGCGCCGTAGGTCTGCTTGTCGTCCACGACGAAGGCGTTCGTCTTCTTGATCGTGTTGAAGGCGTAGTCGCCCGCGAAGCCGCCCTGGTTGGCGTCGGTGGTGGCGGTGCGGAAGTAGGTCGGGAACGGCCGGGTCTTCTTGCCGGTCGCCCAGTCCTTGCCCTGGGTCAGCGCCGGGTTGGTGTTGGCCGGCGAGATCTCCACCATGTTGGCGCTGGCGAACACCTGCTGCATCGACTGGGCGACGCCGGAGTTCAGCGGGCCGACCGCGGCGATGATGCTGTTGTCCGAGGTGAAGGCGGTGGCGTTCTGCTGGCCGGTGGCCGGCTGCGCCTTGTCGTCCTTCGCCTGGATCTTGAAGGTCACGCCGGGCACGAGGTTCTTGGCGTTGGCGTCGTCGGCCGCGATCTGGGCGCCGAACTGCAGCCCCAGGCCGGTGGCCGAGTTCGGGCCGGTCAGGGGTGCGTCGACGCCGATCACCACGGTGACGTTGTTCTTGGCACTGGTGGCACTGCCCGAACCGCCGGAACTACCACCCTTGTCGTCGTCGCTGCGCGAACCGCAAGCGGTGAGGGTAAGGGCCCCTGTGGTGAGTACGGTGGTCAGAATCAGCAAGGAACGGTGTCGCACGGTCAGTCCTTTCCCCTGGCGCGGCCGTCTCTGATGAGCGGCCGAGTCGTGCGCTGGAACCCGAACTGACAAATCCGGTGGCGCGGTGACTGGCCGTGACTCTAAGCCCGGTTCGGGGAGTGAGGCAGAGGTGCGGGGAAGAGTGTGACTGTCTTGTTATGCCAAACGGAAACTCTTGAGCTTCTCTTGAGACTGCGCACGGCTTTTGGGTACATTGCTCCCCCGTCCGGATGCTGAGAACCCGCACTTCCGGTGCCGCGTAGCCGACTTGTCGCCGGTCAACCGGTCGATCCCGGCGGAACCCGGCGGATCGGGGCGGCAGGGAATACCGGCGGGCGCCCCGGGCACGGAGCGCGCACGACCGGGACCGCGATTCCCCTATTGCGCGCGTGTTACGCAGCGTTAATTACGGTCGAAAGACATTTTCCACGGCTCAGGAAAGGCCGCGCCCCCGGCGGCGGGTGCCGTCGGGGGCGCGATGATGTCAGGACCAACACCGCAGTGACGCATTACGCCTTCGGCGCGTCGTCCTCGCCGATGTGGTGGACCCGGACCATATTGGTGGTGCCGGGCATTCCCGGCGGCGACCCGGCGGTGATGACGACGACGTCGCCCTTCTTGCAGCGGCCGATCCGCAGCAGCTCCTCGTCCACCTGCTGCACCATCTCGTCGGTGGTCTGCACCGTGGGGCCGAGGAAGGTCTCCACGCCCCAGGTGAGGTTCAGCTGCGAGCGGGTGGCCGGCTCCGGGGTGAAGGCCAGCACCGGGATCGGCGAGCGGTAGCGGGACAGCCGGCGGACGGTGTCGCCGGACTGGGTGAAGGCGACCAGGAAGCGGGCGCCGAGGAAGTCGCCCATCTCGGCGGCGGCCCTGGCGACCGCGCCGCCCTGGGTGCGCGGCTTGTTGAGGTCGGTGAGCGGCGGCAGCCCGGCGGTCAGCATGTCCTCCTCGGCGGCGACCACGATCCGCGACATGGTCTTGACCGTCTCGATCGGGTACTTGCCGACGCTGGTCTCGCCGGAGAGCATCACCGCGTCGGTGCCGTCCATCACCGCGTTGGCCACGTCGCTGGCCTCGGCGCGGGTGGGGCGGGAGTTGTCGATCATCGACTCCAGCATCTGGGTGGCGACGATCACCGGCTTGGCGTTGCGCTTGGCGAGCTTGACCGCCCGCTTCTGCACCAGCGGGACCGCCTCCAGCGGCATCTCGACGCCGAGGTCACCGCGGGCGACCATGATGCCGTCGAAGGCGTCCACGATGTCTTCGAGGTTGTCGACCGCCTGCGGCTTCTCGATCTTGGCGATCACCGGGACCCGCCGGTTCTCCTCGGCCATGATCCGCAGCACGTCCTCGACGTCCCGCCCGGAGCGGACGAAGGACAGCGCGATGACGTCGGCGCCGGTGCGCAGGCCCCAGCGCAGGTCGCGGATGTCCTTCTCGGACAGCGCGGGCACCGACACCGCCACGCCCGGCAGGTTCAGCCCCTTGTTGTCGGAGACCATGCCCCCCTCGATGCACATGGTGTGCACCCGGGCCCCGTCGACGTCGGTGACCTCCAGGGTGACCCGGCCGTCGTCGACCAGGATGCGCTCCCCGCGCGCCACGTCCGCGGGCAGCCCCTTGTAGGTGGTGCCGCAGATCTGCTGGTCACCCTCGATGTCGTCGGTGGTGATGGTGAACTCGTCACCGCGTTCAAGCAGTACCGGCCCTTCGGCGAAACGGCCGAGCCTGATCTTCGGGCCCTGAAGGTCCACCAGGATGCCGACGCTGCGGCCGGTCTCGTCGGACGCCTTGCGCACCCGTCGGTAGCGGTCCTCGTGCTCGGCGTAGCTTCCGTGGCTCAGGTTGAGCCGTGCCACGTCCATCCCGGCCTCGACCAGTGCCTTGATCTGGTCGTAGGAGTCGGTGGCGGGCCCCAGGGTGCAGACAATTTTCGCTCGGCGCATGTGTCGAGCGTATGACTTACTCGTTGGTAGCCATGACCACTGGATGCAACTGCCCAACGACGACTGGGTTAACGGTTGTTGACAACTCTCGAAGTGGCGCGTGTCCGCTCGGATGAGCGTTCCGGCGGGCGCCGGCGGTGTTCCGGGTGGCCGGGGAGGCGGCGGACGGCCGTCGTTAACCTGTGGGGTCTGTTGCGCGAGCACCTGCCTGGTCCAGAATCTACGCGCGTTGTGCCCTCAGCACGCCCGTGACGTCAAGGAGACGAGATGCCGCTCAACCGCAGGGACTTCATCAACCGCTCGGCCGCCACCGGCGCCGGCGTGGCGCTGGCGGGCACCGCGGGCGCGGTCGCCGCGGCCGGTCCCGCGCAGGCCGCCGAGCAGGGCCACGGGCACGGCCACGGCCGGCCGGAGCGGACCTTCAGCCTGCGGGTGCTGGGCACGACCGACCTGCACGGCCACGCGCTGAACTGGGACTACTTCACCAACGCCGAGTACGACGACGCCACCCACAACGACGTCGGCCTGGCCAAGGTCGCCACCCTGGTGGAGCAGGCCCGCGCCGAGAAGGGCCACGACCGCACGCTGCTGATCGACGCCGGCGACATCATCCAGGGCACCCAGCTGTCCTACTACTACGCCCGGGTGGAGCCGATCACCGGCGCCCGGCGCGGCCCGCGGCACCCGATGGCGCTGGCCATGAACCACATGAAGTACGACGCCGCCGCACTCGGCAACCACGAGTTCAACTACGGCATCCCGCTGCTGCGCGCCTTCCAGGACCAGTGCGACTTCCCGCTGCTCGCCGCCAACGCGGTGGACGCCACCACCCTCAAGCCCGCCTTCCCGCCCTACCTGGTCAAGGAGATCGCGGTGCACGGCGGCCGGCCGGTGAAGGTCGGCATCCTCGGCCTGACCAACCCCGGCATCGCCATCTGGGACAAGGCCAACGTGCAGGGCAAGATGTCCTTCCCCGGCCTGGTCGAGCAGGCGAAGATCTACGTGCCCAAGCTGCGCGCGCTCGGCTGCGACGTGGTGATCTGCACCGACCACTCCGGCCTGGACGGCTCCACCAGCTACGGCGACGCGGTGCCCTACCCGGAGAACGCCTCGTCGCTGGTCGCCGCACAGGTGCCGGGCATCGACGCGATCCTGGTCGGCCACACCCACGTGGAGCGCCCGCAGACCCTGGTCGTCAACGAGCAGACCGGCAAGACCGTGGTGCTGTCAGAGCCGCTGATGTGGGGCATGCGGCTGTCGGTCTTCGACATCGACCTGACCTTCGACCGCGGCCGCTGGCACGTCTCCTCGGTCACCGCCGAGGTGCGCAACGCCAACACCGTCGCCGAGGACCCGCACGTCGCCAAGCTGGTGCGCGAGGAGCACCAGAAGGTCGTGGACTACGTCAACCAGGTCGTCGGCACCTGCACGGTCGCGATGTCCGCGGCGGAGTCCACGTACAAGGACACCCCGATCATCGACTTCCTCAACCTGGTGCAGTCCGACACGGTGAAGGCGGCGCTGGCCGGCACCGCCTACGCCGGGCTGCCGGTGCTGTCCGAGGCGTCGCCCTTCTCGCGGACCGCCGCGATCCCCGCCGGCCAGGTCTCGCTGCGGGACGTGGCCGGGCTCTACGTCTACGAGAACACCCTGGAGGCCAAGCTGCTGACCGGCGCCCAGGTCAAGGACTACCTGGAGTGGTCGGCGGCGTACTACGTGCAGACCGCGCCGGACGCCCCGGTCGACGTCACGAAGATCACCAACGCCGACAACACCCCCGACTTCAGCTACGACGTACTCAGCGGCGTGTCGTACGACATCGACATCGCGCAGCCGGCCGGCTCGCGGATCGTGAACCTCACCGCGGGCGGCGCGCCGATCGACCCGGCCGCGCAGTTCGTGCTCGCGGTGAACAACTACCGCTCAAGCGGCGGCAGCAACTACCCGCACGTGGCCGCCGCCCAGCAGGTGTGGTCCAGCTCCGACGAGATCCGCAACACGATCATCGCCTGGGTGCAGGCGCACGGCACGATCGACCCGTCGGCCTTCGGCGGCGACCAGTGGCGGCTCACCCGCGCCGGAGTGCCGCTGTTCTCGTAGGCACGTCGCAGGCGGCGGCGCCGTCAAGACCGAAGGTGGTGAAGGCGGTCCTGGCCGGCAGCGGATAGTGCTCCGCGCCGGTCAGCAGCCCCGTCAGGTCGTTCAGCACGACGGCGGACCGCCAGGCGGCCAGGCCCAGGTCCGGGGCGCCGACGCCGTGGGTGTGGCGTTCGGCGTTCTGGACGTAGACCCGGCCGGTGATCCGCCGGTCGAGCTCCAGCCGGTGCCGCGCGTCGATCCGCGGCCGGCCCGCCGAGTCCCGCAGCATGTACGGGTGCAGCGGGGCGAGCAGCTGGTCGAGCGGTCGCTCGCGGTAGCCGGTGGCGAGCACCACCGCGCTGGTCACCAGGCGGGTGCGGGTGCCCTGGTCGGCGTGCTCCAGATGCAGTTCGACGCCGGTGGTGCCGATCCGGCCGGCGGTGCGCACTGTCACGCCGGGGGTCAGCACCGCGTCGGGCCAGCCGCCGTCCAGGGTGCGGCGGTAGAGCTCGTCGTGGATGGCGGTGATGGTCTCGGTGTCGATGCCCTTGTGCAGCTGCCACTGCTGCGGCACCAGCCGGTCGCGCACCTGCTCGGGCAGGCCGTGGAAGTAGCGGGTGTAGTCGGGCGTGAAGTGTTCCAGGCCGAGCCTGCTGTACTCCATCGGCGCGAAGGCCGGGGTGCGCGCCAGCCAGGTGATCGCCTCCCGGCCCGCGGGCCGGGACCGCAGCAGGTCCAGGAAGACCTCGGCGCCGGACTGCCCGGAGCCGATCACGGTGATGTGCTCGGCGGCCAGCAGCCGCTCGCGCTGCGGCAGGTAGTCGGCGGAGTGCACCACGGGTACGGTCGGCGCCTCCGCCAGCGGCCGCAGCGGCTCGGGCACGTAGGGCGCCGTGCCGATGCCCAGCACCAGATGCCTGGCGTAGGTGCGGCCCAGGGCCTCGGCCTCGCCGTGCAGGTCGAGCTGGGTGTGGTCGACCTCGAAGCGGGCGCGTGCGGCGTCCCAGCGGACCGTGTCGACCTGCTGCCCGAAGTGCGTGGACGGCAGCGCCTCGGCGACCCAGCGGCAGTAGGCGTCGTATTCGGCCCGGTGCACGTGGAAGCGCTCGGCGAAGTAGAACGGGAAGAGCCGTTCGCGGGTCTTGAGGAAGTTCAGGAACGACCAGCGGCTGGCCGGGTCGGCGAGCGTCACCAGGTCGGCGAGGAAGGGCACCTGCAAGGTGGCGCCGTCGACCAGCAGCCCGGGGTGCCAGTGGAAGTCCTGCCGCTGGTCGTAGAAGGCCGCGGTCAGACCCGGCACGGCGTCGGCGAGCGCGGCCAGCGACAGGTTGAACGGGCCGATGCCGACGCCCAGCAGGTCGAAGGGCTCCTGGTCCTGGGCTTGGGCTTCGTCCTGGCCGGCTTCCTGGGCCTGGCCGGCCTCCTTGTCCTTCTCCGGTTCGTTCTCCGGTGCGGTCGGGGCGTTCATCGGTGCTGAACCTTCCTGGTCGGGTACGGCGCCGGGCGCGTCACGGTGCCGCCTGGGTCTGCCTGGCCTGCGCGTCGGTCACCAGCCGGAGCAGGGCGTCCAGGTCCTGCTGGCGGATGTGCGGGTTGAGCAGGGTCGCCTTGAGCCACAGCCGGCCGCCCGCCGCCGCGCGGCCGAGCACCGCCCGCCCCTCGTACATCAGCTCCCGGCGCAGCGCCGCCACCTGCTCGTCGTCGGCGCCCGCCGGACGGAAGAGCACGGTGCTGATCACCGGCTGCCCGTGCAGGTCGAGCGCCGGGTGCCGGTCGACGGCGGCGGCCAGCTCCTGCGCGTGCCCGCAGACGGTGTCCACCAGGGCGCCGAGGCCTTCGCGGCCCAGCGCCCGCATGGTGACGGCGATCTTCAGCACGTCGGGGCGGCGGGTGGTGCGCAGCGAGCGGCCCAGCAGGTCGGGCAGGCCCGCCTCGGTGTCGTCGGTGGCGTTCAGATAGTCCGCCTGATGGCCCAGCGGGCGCAGGGCGGCGCCGTCCGGTACGGCGAGCAGGCCGGCCGCGACCGGCTGCCAGCCGAGCTTGTGCAGGTCGAGGGTGACGGAGACGGCCGACTGCAGCCCGTCGAGCTTGCCGGCCTCGTGCCGGCTGAACAGCAGCGGGCCGCCGTAGGCCGCGTCCACGTGCAGCTCGGCGCCGTGCCTGGCCGCGGTCTGCGCCAGCTGCGGCAGCGGGTCGATCGCGCCGGTGTCCGTGGTGCCCGCGGTCGCCACGAGCATGGCGCGGCCCGGCAGTTCGTCCAGCGCGGCGTCCACGTCCGCGGGGTCGAGCACACCGCTGGGGGTGTCCACGACGACGGGGCTCGGCAGGCCGAGCAGCCAGGCGGCGCGCTGCACGCTGTGGTGCGCATTCGCCCCGCACACCACCTGCACGCGGGGTCCGCCGGCCGCCCGCTCCCGCGCCAGCAGCAGGGCGAGCTGGTTGGACTCCGTCCCGCCGGTCGTCATCAGCGCGTCGGGGGCCGGCAGGTCGGGATAGACGACCGCCGCCAGCGCGGCGGCGGCCCGCGCCTCGATCTCGGTGGCGGCCGGTGCCTGGTCCCAGGAGTCCAGCGACGGATTGAGCGAGGCCGCGGCCAACTCCGCTGCCGCGGCCAGGGCGAGGGGCGGGCAGTGCAGGTGGGCGGCGCAGTAGGGGTCCGCCGGGTCGGCGGCCCCCCGGGCCATCTCGCGCACCAGCGTGTGCAAAGCCTCGTGGGCGCCGGTGCCCATGCCTGGCAGGGGCCGGCCCACGGCGCCGGCCACCCGGCGCGCGGTCTCCTTCGGCCCGCCCGCCGGCATCGGGCCGCCCCGGGCGGCGGCGCCCTCCTCCAGGGCGGTCAGCACGGTGTCGACCAGGGGTCGCAGTTCCGCCGGGCCTTGCCGGCCACCCGCCAGGCCGGGCATCTCCTTCAACCGTCCTCCACGTGTTCTTTTCCCTCCCCCAGCACAACGACCCACTCCCCATGGCGGGCACGCCCCATTTCCCCGGGGAGTTGGGGGGTGGGTGCCACTTGCGGTGGCGTTCGCCGTTTCCCCGCCGTCGTGGCTGAGCGCGCCATTCCGCGCGCCTCTGAGGGGGCTGCCACTTGCGGTGGCGGCGCAGCTTTCCCAGCGCCGTGGTTGCGCGGGCAGTTCCTCGCGCCCCTGGAAAACGCTCACCCTCCGTGCGGAGGGCACCCCCAGGGGCGCGGGGAACTGCGCGACAAGCCACCCGCCGGGGCGCAGGCAAGCCGCCACCGCAAGGGGCGATCAGCGCGGCCCCGGAAAAAAACTACGCGCGGATGCGCAGCGTGCGGGAGAGGTCGTCCAGGCGGTCGGTCAGGGCGCGGTGGAGGGCTGGGGTGATGGAGGGGGTGGAGAGGCAGGCGTGGCCGAGGGCGAGGGTGGTGGTGGAGACCGCCGTCGCCGGGAAGGCCGTGCGCCCGGCCGCCTCCGCGATCGCGGTGCCGCGGCGGGCCGCAAGCGGCACCACCTCGGGGAAGTACCGCTCGACGTACTCCGCGGTGAGCGCGACGTGCTCGGGGTGCCAGAAACCCTGCGCGTTGGCCGTGAAGAGGTAGTTCGACTGCGAGTCGTCGTGGAACATCGCCTCCCACGCGGCAGCCTTGGCCGCGGCGTCCGGCAGCGCGGCCCGGCACCTGGCCGCGCCCTCGCGCCCGACGGCGCTGGGGTCGCGTGCGAGCTCCGCGTCGATGTCGGCGCGGCCGGCCGCGCCGAGTACCGCGAGCCGCAGCAGCATCCGCCAGCGCAGCTCGGGGTCCAGGGGCGGGCCCCCGGGGATCTCCCCGCCGTCGTACCAGCCGCGCAGCTCCCCGGCGTCGAGCGCCGCGTCGACCAGCGTGCGGGTGGCGCTGAGCCGGGTGCCGTCGAGGCCGGCGGCGAGCAGTGCGCGGGCGACCTCCGCGAGGGTGCGCAGCGCGTCGGGGCGCAGCGCCGGGTCGAGGTACTGGTCGGCGAGCGGCCCGCGGGCGAAGGTGAGGACGGCGTCGACGATGCCGGGCTCGGCCTCCCCCGGCAGGTGTGCGGCGGTCAGCGCCAGATATTCGGCCGGGGCGATGGCCCCGTCGCGTACGAGGTCGCGTGCCGCGTTCCAGACCACTGCCCGGCCGAGCGGGTCGGGCAGCCCGCCGAGGGTGTCGCGCAGTGTCGCCCAGGAGTGCGGGTCGAAGCGGACCTTGGCGAAGGTCAGGTCGCCGTCGTTGAGCAGGATCACGTCGGGCCGCGGCCCGGCCAGTTCGTGGTGTTCGGCGACCGAGTCGGCGGCGATGTCGACGGTGAGCCGGTCGCGCAGCACGAGCGTGCCGGGGGCGGTGACGGCCCGGTCGTAGAGCCCGACCTCGATCCGGTGCGGGCGCTGCCCGCGGTGGTCGATCTCCAGCCGCCAGCCGCCCTCGGGCCCGCCGGGCCCCACCGCGGGGGTCAGCGTGTCCAGGCCCGAGGTGCGCAGCCAGGCCGCAGCCCAGCCGGGGACGTCGCGGTCGGTGGCGGAGCCGAGGGAGTCGAGGAAGTCGGCGAGCGCGGCGTTGCCGAAGCGGTGCCGGGCGAAGTGCGTGTTGAGCCCGGCGGTGAAGGCCTTGGGCCCGAGCCAGGCGACGAGCTGGCGCAGCGCGGAGGCGCCCTTGGCGTAGGAGATGCCGTCGAAGTTGTTCATCGCGGACGCGGTGTCCGGCACCGCTTCCGGGTCGGGGGCGACGGGGTGGGTGGAGGGGCGCTGGTCGGCGTCGTAGCCCCAGGCCTTGCGGGCGATCGCGAAGTCCGTCCAGGTACCGGTGAATCCGGTGGCCTCGGAGAGCACCTGGCAGCCCATGTACTCGGCGAAGGACTCGTTCAGCCAGATGTCGTCCCACCAGCGCAGCGTGACGAGGTTGCCGAACCACATGTGCGCCATCTCGTGCGCGATGACCACCCCGCGGAACTGGGCCTCGACCGGGGTGACGGCCGAGCGGTGCACGAAGTCCTCCCGGAAGGTGACAAGACCCGGGTTCTCCATCGCCCCGGCGTTGAACTCCGGGACGAAGGCCTGGTCGTAGGAGTCGTAGGGGTACGCCTCGCCGAACAGCTCGTGGTAGCGGTCGTAGCAGCGCCGGGTGATGCCGAGGATCGCCGGGGCGTCGTGGTCGAGGTGGCGGGCCATCGAGCGGCGGCAGTGCAGGCCGAACGGCAGGCCGGCGTGCTCGGTGCGCACCGAGTGCCAGGGGCCCGCGGCGACGGCGACGAAGTAGGTGGCCAGCGGCGGGGTGGTGGCCAGCTGCCAGCGGCCGGGCGCGGTCCTGGTGGCGATGCCGTTGCCGAGGACGGTCCACTCCCGCGGGGCGCTGACGCTGACGTCGAAGACGGCCTTGAGGTCGGGCTGGTCGAAGGACGCGGCGACGCGCTGCATGTCGTTCATGAACAGCTGGGAGTAGACGTACGCCTCACCGTCCTCGGGGTCGGTGAAGCGGTGCATGCCCTCGCCGGTGCGGGAGTAGGACATGTCCGCCTCGACGCGCAGCTCGTGCTCGCCCGCGGCCAGGCCGGCCAGCGCGATCCGGTTGTCGGACAGCAGGCCGGGGTCGAGCTCGCGGCCGTCGAGTACGACGCGGCGCAGGGCGGCGGGCCGGATCTCGGCGAAGGTGTCGCAGTCGCGCAGGGCCAGGAACCGGATCACGGTCGTCGAGCCGAACGCCTCGTCACCTCCGGTCAGGTCGAGGTCGAGCGCGTAGTGGTGAACGGTGAGGTCGCGGGCACGGGTCTCGGCCTCCGCGTGGGTCAGAACAGGCATGCCGCACATGCTGCCGCAAGCCGTGCCACCGGGGACAGGCGCCCACGGCGGCGCGTAGGCTCGTCCGTCACGGGGAGGTGGTCATGGCCGAGTACGCGGAGCCGGGGGCGTCGACCGCGGGAGGCGGGGCCATCGTGCACGGTTTCCCGCACCTCGACACGGTACGGGCGGCGCTCACCGCGCTGTACCGCAGGCTGTCCGGCGACGGGGTGCAGCGCTTCCCGAGCAGCGTGCACCCGGAACTGGTGGACTTCCCGCCCGACGAGGACCTGTATCTGGGCGCGCAGCGGGTCGCCCGGGTGATGGTGCAGCACTTCCGGCTGCCTGACGCCCGTATGGTCGTCGGCTTCCGCGACATGGTGCACGCGGGGAACGTCGAACTGGCCGCGGGCCCCGAATACTTCATCGAGCTGCACTCGCGGTTCAGGACCGACAGGCGCGACGTGGGCGCGGCGCTGGCGCACGAGGTGACGCACGTCTATCTGCACCGGCTCGGCCTGGAGTTCCCCGGCACCCGGGACAACGAGATCCTGACCGACACGGTGACGACGTATCTGGGCGCGGGCTGGCTGCTGCTCGACGCCTACCGCGAGGAGGCCGCGATCCGCGGCGAGCGGCTGATGATGTCGGCGTACAAGCTGGGCTATCTGACGCCGGAGGAGTTCGGCTACGTGCTGGCCAAGCGGGCGCGGGCCTTCGGCGACGACGTGGAGCCGTGGTTCCGCAGCGCGCAGGCGCGTGACGCCTACCGGGAGGGCCTGGCCCGCGCCGAGCACGACCTGCGCCGCGCGCCGCTGGCCGCGGCGGGCTGGGCGGCCCGGCGCCGTTACGCCAAGGACCGCAAGGCGCTGGCGGCGGGGCCCGACTACTCCTTCGAGGCCGCGGGCCCGACGGTACGGGTCGCCTTCCCGTGCCCCACGTGCTTCCAGCGCATCCGGCTCCCCTGCCGCGGGCGCCTGCGGGCCCGTTGCGCGCTGTGCCACACCGAACTCGACGTCGACACCTGACGCCGCCCCCGGTGGGCGCCGACGGCACAGCGCCCGCCTTCGGTCGGGGAGGCGGGCGCTGCTGGCGTTCCGCACGCCGTTGTGCGGGACATTCGGGGGGCCGTCAGACGGTCAGCGGCCGGTCCGTGGGGCGGATCGGGGCGTGCAGGGCGGACGGGAGGCCGGTGAGGTACGCGTCGACGGCCTTGGCCGCCGAGCGGCCTTCGGCGATGGCCCACACGATGAGCGACTGGCCGCGGCCGGCGTCGCCGGCGACGAAGACGCCGTCGACGTTCGTGGCGTAGGAGCGGTCGCGGGCGATGTTGCCGCGGGCGTCCAGGGCGAGGCCGAGCTGCTCGACCAGGCCGTTGGACTGGTCGGTGCCGGTGAAGCCCATGGCGAGGGTGACCAGTTCGGCCGGGATGACCCGCTCGGTGCCCTCCTGCGGCACGAAGCGGCCGTCCTGGAAGACGACCTCGACCAGGTGCAGCTCGCGGACGTTGCCGTCCTCGTCGCCGGTGAACTTCACGGTGTTGACGGCGTAGACCCGCTCGCCGCCCTCCTCGTGCGCCGAGGTGACCTTGTAGACGGCCGGCATCGTCGGCCAGGGCTGGCCGACCGTGCGCTCGTCCGCGGGGCGCGGCATGATCTCCAGCTGGGTGACCGAGCGGGCGCCCTGCCGGTGGGCGGTGCCGACGCAGTCCGCCCCGGTGTCGCCGCCGCCGATGACGACGACGTGCTTGCCCTCGGCGGTGATGGGGGGCGCCACGAAGTCGCCCTCCTGTACCTTGTTGGCCAGCGGCAGGTACTCCATCGCGAAGTGGATGCCGTTCAGCTCCCTGCCGGGGGCCGGCAGGTCGCGGGAGACGGTCGCGCCGGCCGCGATGACGACGGCGTCGTACCGCTTGGCGAGCTTGCCGGCGTCCAGGTCGGTGCCGATCTGCACGCCGGTGCGGAACTTGGTGCCCTCCGCGCGCATCTGCTCGATGCGCCGGTTGATGTGCCGCTTCTCCATCTTGAACTCGGGGATGCCGTAGCGCAGCAGCCCGCCGATCCGGTCGGCCCGCTCGTAGACCGCGACGGTGTGCCCGGCCCGGGTGAGCTGCTGGGCGGCGGCCAGGCCCGCGGGGCCCGAGCCGATGACCGCGACGGTCTTGCCGGACAGCCGCTCGGGCGGCTGCGGGGTGACGTCGCCGGCGTCCCACGCCTTGTCGATGATGGTGACTTCGACGTTCTTGATGGTGACGGCGGGCTGGTTGATGCCGAGCACGCACGCGGACTCGCAGGGCGCCGGGCACAGCCGCCCGGTGAACTCCGGGAAGTTGTTGGTGGCGTGCAGCCGCTCGGAGGCGGCCTGCCAGTCCTCGCGGTAGGCGTAGTCGTTCCACTCGGGGATCAGGTTCCCCAGCGGACAGCCGTTGTGGCAGAACGGGATGCCGCAGTCCATGCAGCGGCCGGCCTGCTTGCTGATGATCGGCAGCAGCCCGCCGGGGACGTAGACCTCGTTCCAGTCCTGCCTGCGCTCCTCGACCGGGCGCGTCGGGGCGGTCTCGCGGCCGGTGGTGAGGAAGCCCTTGGGGTCAGCCATTCGCCGCCTCCATCATCTTCGCGGTGGTCTCGGACTCGGAGAGTCCGGCCTGCTCGGCGGCGTTCTTGGCGGCGAGCACTGCCTTGTAGTCCCTCGGCATGACCTTGCCGAAGCGGGTGAGGGCGGCGCCCCAGTCGGCGAGCAGCCGCTCGGCGACGGTGGAGCCGGTCTCCTCGGCGTGACGGCGCACCACATCGTGCAGCCACGTGATGTCGTCGGCGTCGAGCGCCTCGACCCCGACCATGCCGGGGTTGACGGCGGCCGGGTCCAGGTCGAGGACGTAGGCGATGCCGCCGGACATGCCGGCTGCGAAGTTGCGCCCGGTGGCGCCGAGGACGACGGCGCGGCCGCCGGTCATGTACTCGCAACCGTGGTCGCCGACGCCTTCCGCGACGACGGTGGCGCCGGAGTTGCGCACGCAGAAGCGCTCGCCGGTCCTGCCGCGCAGGAACAGCTCGCCGCCGGTGGCACCGTAGGCGATGGTGTTGCCCGCGATGGTGGAGTATTCGGCGAGGTGGTCGGCGCCGCGGTCGGGGCGGACGACGACCCGGCCGCCGGACAGGCCCTTGCCGACGTAGTCGTTGGCGTCGCCTTCGAGCCGCAGGGTGATGCCCGCGGGCAGGAACGCCCCGAAGGACTGGCCCGCGGAACCGGTGAAGGTGATGTCGATGGTGCCCTCGGGGAGCCCCGCGCCGCCGTACTTCTTGGTGACCGCGTGGCCGAGCATGGTGCCGACGGTGCGGTTGACGTTGCGGATCGGCACCTGGGCGCGGACCGGGGCGCCGCTGTCCAGGGCGTCGGCGGCGAGCCGGATCAGCTCGTTGTCCAGGGCCTTGGCCAGGCCGTGGTCCTGCTCGGTGGTGCGGTGCAGCGCCGCGCCCTCGGGCAGGTCGGGGACGTGCAGCAGCGGGGCCAGGTCCAGGCCCTGCGCCTTCCAGTGGTCGACGGCGCGGGCGGCGTCGATGACGCCGGCGTGGCCGACGGCCTCCTCGATGCTGCGGAAGCCCAGCTCGGCCAGGATCTCCCTGACCTCCTCGGCGATGAACTCGAAGAAGTTCACCACGAATTCGGGCTTGCCGGTGAAGCGGTCGCGCAGCACCGGGTTCTGGGTGGCGACGCCGACCGGACAGGTGTCCAGGTGGCACACCCGCATCATGACGCAGCCGGAGACCACCAGCGGCGCGGTGGCGAAGCCGAACTCCTCGGCGCCGAGCAGCGCGGCGATCACCACGTCGCGGCCGGTCTTGAGCTGGCCGTCGGTCTGCACGACGATACGGTCGCGCAGCCCGTTGAGCAGCAGCGTCTGCTGGGTCTCGGCCAGGCCGAGCTCCCAGGGGCCGCCGGCGTGCTTGAGCGAGGTCAGCGGGGAGGCGCCGGTGCCGCCGTCGTGCCCGGAGATCAGGACGACGTCGGCGTGCGCCTTGCTGACGCCGGCCGCGACGGTGCCGACGCCGACCTCGGAGACCAGCTTGACGTGGACCCGCGCCTTGGGGTTGGCGTTCTTCAGGTCGTGGATGAGCTGGGCGAGGTCCTCGATGGAGTAGATGTCGTGGTGCGGCGGCGGGGAGATCAGGCCGACGCCGGCGGTGGAGTACCGGGTGCCGGCGATCCACGGGTAGACCTTGTGGCCGGGCAGCTGGCCGCCCTCGCCGGGCTTGGCGCCCTGGGCCATCTTGATCTGGATGTCGTCGGCGTTGACCAGGTATTCGGAGGTGACGCCGAAGCGGCCGGAGGCGACCTGCTTGACGGCGCTGCGCCGGGCCGGGTCGTACAGCCGCTCGGCGTCCTCGCCGCCCTCGCCGGTGTTGGACTTGCCGCCGAGCTGGTTCATGGCGATGGCCAGCGTCTCGTGCGCCTCGCGGGAGATCGAGCCGTACGACATGGCGCCGGTGGAGAACCGCTTGACGATCTCGCTGACCGGCTCGACCTCGTCGATGGCGATGGGCTCGCGCTCGGACTTCAGGCCGAACAGGCCGCGCAGCGTCATCAGCCGCTCCGACTGCTCGTTCACCCGCTCGGTGTACTGCTTGAAGATGTCGTAGCGGCGGGTGCGGGTGGCGTGCTGGAGCCGGAAGACGGTGTCCGGGTCGAACAGGTGCGGCTCGCCCTCGCGCCGCCACTGGTACTCGCCGCCGATCTCCAGCCGGCGGTGCGCGGCCTGGATGCCGGAGACCGGGTAGGCCTTGGCATGCCGGGCGGCGACCTCGGCGGCGATGACGTCGATGCCGACCCCGCCGATCTTGGTGTCGGTGAGGTGGAAGTAGGTGTCCACGAACTCGGCTTCGAGGCCGATGGCCTCGAAGACCTGGGCGCCGCGGTAGGAGGCCACGGTGGAGATGCCCATCTTGGACATGACCTTGAGCACGCCCTTGCCGAGCGCCTTGATCAGGTTGCGCAGCGCCGCCTCGGCCTCTATTCCGCCGAGGAAGGTGCCGGCCACGGCCAGGTCCTCGACGGACTCCATGGCCAGGTAGGGGTTGACGGCCGCGGCTCCGTAGCCGATCAGCAGCGCCACATGGTGCACCTCGCGGACGTCGCCGGCCTCGACCAGCACGCCGACCTGGGTGCGCTGCTTGGTACGGATCAGGTGGTGGTGCACCGCTGAGGTGAGCAGCAGCGAGGGGATCGGGGCGTGCTCGGCGTCGGAGTGCCGGTCGGACAGCACGATCAGCCGGGCGCCGTCCTCTATGGCGGCGTCGGCCTCGGCGCAGATCTCGGCCAGCCGGGCGGCGAGCGCCTCGCCGCCGCCGGTGACCCGGTACAGGCCGGAGAGGGTGGCGGCCTTCATGCCGGGCATGTCGCCGTCGGCGTTGACGTGGATCAGCTTGGCCAGCTCGTCGTTGTCGATCACCGGGAAGGGCAGGGTGATGTTGCGACAGGAGGCCGGGTTGGGCTCCAGCAGGTTGCCCGACGGGCCGATGGTGGAGATCAGCGAGGTGACGAGCTCTTCGCGGATCGCGTCCAGCGGCGGGTTGGTGACCTGCGCGAACAGCTGGGTGAAGTAGTCGAACAGCAGCCGGGGGCGGTCGGACAGCGCGGCGATCGGCGAGTCGGTGCCCATCGAGCCGAGCGGTTCGCCGCCGGTCCTGGCCATCGGGGCGAGGAGGACCCGCAGCTCCTCCTCGGTGTAGCCGAAGGTCTGCTGGCGCCGGGTGACCGAGGCGTGGGTGTGCACGATGTGCTCGCGCTCGGGCAGGTCGGCGAGGTCGATCAGACCGGCTTCGAGCCAGTCGGCGTAGGGGTTCTCGGCCGCGATCCCGGCCTTGATCTCGTCGTCCTCGACGATCCGGTGCGAGACGGTGTCGACCAGGAACATCCGGCCGGGCTGCAGCCGGCCCTTGCGGACGACCTTCTGCGGGGCGATGTCCAGCACGCCGGACTCGGAGGCCAGCACCACCAGGCCGTCGTCGGTGACCCAGTAGCGGCCCGGGCGCAGACCGTTGCGGTCGAGGACCGCGCCGACGAGGGAGCCGTCGGAGAAGGTGACGCAGGCCGGGCCGTCCCAGGGCTCCATCAGCGTGGAGTGGTACTGGTAGAACGCCCGCCTGGCGGGGTCCATGGACTCGTGGTTCTCCCACGCCTCGGGGATCATCATCAGCACGCTGTGCGGCAGCGAGCGGCCGCCCAGGTGCAGCAGTTCCAGCACCTCGTCGAAGGACGCGGTGTCGGACGCCTCGGGGCTGCAGACCGGGAAGATCCGCTCGATGTCACCGGAGAACAGGTCGCTGGCCAGCTGCGACTCCCGGGCCCGCATCCAGTTGCGGTTGCCCTTGACGGTGTTGATCTCGCCGTTGTGCGCGACGAAACGATAGGGGTGTGCGAGCGGCCAGCTCGGGAAGGTGTTCGTGGAGAAACGCGAGTGCACCAGCGCGATGGCGGTGGCGAAGCGGCGGTCCGACAGGTCGGGGAAGAACGGCTCCAGCTGCCCGGTGGTGAGCATGCCCTTGTAGACCAGGGTGCGGGCGGACAGCGACGGGAAGTAGACGTCGGCCTCGCGTTCGGCGCGCTTGCGCAGCACGAAGGCGGGCCGGTCCAGGTCGATGCCGGACAGCGCCCTCGCGTCGTCCCCGGCCCCCGCGGCCAGGGGGGCGCCGCCGGCCACGAAGAGCTGGGAGAAGTACGGCATGGTCGAGCGGGCGGTGGAGCCCAGCAGCTCGGGGGCGATCGGGACCTCGCGCCAGCCCAGGACGGTCAGGCCCTCCTCGGCGGCGATCCGCTCGATGGCGTCGACGGCCTTGGTGCGGTCCTCGGTCTCGACGGGCAGGAAGGCCAGTCCGACGGCGTAGTGCCCGGCGGCGGGCAGCTCGAAGCCGACGGTGTCACGCAGGAACGCGTCAGGGACCTGGAGCAGCATGCCCGCGCCGTCGCCCGAGTCGGGTTCGGCGCCGGTGGCCCCGCGGTGCTCCAGGTTGCGCAGGACGGTGAGGGCCTGCTCCACCAGGGCATGGCTCGCCTCGCCGGTGAGGGTGGCCACGAAGCCGACACCGCAGGCGTCGTGCTCGTTGCGGGGGTCGTACATCCCCTGCGGGGCGGGGCGCCCGTCCATGAACGCGGAACGCGAACGCATGGCTCTCCCGTCGTCGTCTTTGGCTTGTATGCATTGCCTGTTTCCAGGCATGAGCAACAGGGACGACGTTGGCCCTCTGCGATTTCGTGCAGGTTACATGATGGCCGAGTGTTCGAGAAGCGGATACTCAATTCCAGCATGTGGACGAACCAGGGGGGTGGAGCAGCCAATTCAGGCCAGCGTCTGACCGGGTGTTGACCGACGATTCCGGCGCGTGCCCTGGCGGCTCCGCCGGTGCGTTACCGAGTGATGCCCCGTGCGGTGGCGGCTGAAACGGCAGGGAAACACGAGGCTTGGTGACTGTCTGCTTGCTGTGGGGTGCCGGCTCAGCCTGTGGCGGTGCCGATGAGCGCGCCCAGTACAAAAGTAACTCCGCCGGCCGCCGCGCCCAAGGCCAGCTGCCGCAGTCCGCCGAACCACCAGGACCGCGCGGTCACCCGCGCCACCGCGGCCCCGCAGCCGAACAGTCCGGCCAGCGCCAGCAGTACCGCCGGCCACAGCACGTCGGCGCCCAGCAGGTACGGCAGCACCGGCAGCAGGGCGCCCAGCGCGAAGGACACGAAGGACGAGCCCGCCGCGAGCAGCGGCGAGGGCAGGTCGGTCGGGTCGACGCCCAGCTCCTCGCGGGCGTGGATCTCCAGCGCCTGCTCCGGGTCGGCGGACAGCTGCCTGGCCACCTCGTGCGCCAGCCGGGGCTCCACCCCGCGCGCCACGTAGAGCGCGGCCAGCTCGCGCAGCTCGTCCTCGGGGTGCCGGTCCAGCTCGATCCGCTCGATGTCCAGCTCGGCCTGCACCAGCTCGCGCTGCGAGGCCACCGAGGTGTACTCGCCGGCCGCCATGGAGAAGGCGCCGGCGGCCAGTCCCGCGAGGCCGGTGACCACCAGGGTGCGGGAGCTCACGTCGCCGCCGGCCACCCCGGTCATCAGCGCGAGGTTGGAGACCAGGCCGTCCATGGCCCCGAAGACCGCGGGCCGCAGCCACCCGCCGGTCACGTCCCGGTGCACATGGTGGGGGACGTGGTACGGCGTGGCGGCGGCCTTCTCGACGGCGGCGCTTGTCATACGGTTCACCCTCCCCCGCGCGGCCCGGTGGCCGCGTCCTTCGGAAACGGGTTCGACCGTACCTGCGGACGCGAGTGCCCGCCAGCAAGGAAAGGCTGACCTGACCTGCGGAAACTAGGGGGTGACCGGTCCGCCGGCCGGTCCGGCGCCGGCCTTGGACGGCTCGCCGTCGCCCTGCTCGGCGTCCGCGGACGGCTCCGCGGGATCACCGGGCGCCTTCGCCGCGGAGTCGGCCGGGGCGTCCGCCGCGGGCTCGCCCGCCTGGTCAGCCGGTGTCCCGTCGGCGCCGGCCGGGGTGTCCCCGGCCTCGTCGGCGTCCATCGGCGCGTCCCCGGCGGCCACCGGTTCCACGACCGCCTCGCGGCCGGGGCGCAGCCGGGCGGAGAGCACCAGGTAGGTGACGGCCCCGATGAAGACGAGGATCGCTGTCCAGTCGTTGAGACGCATGCCGAGGAACTGGTGCGCGTAGTCGACCCGCATGTGCTCGATCCAGGCCCGGCCCACCGTGTAGGCGGCGACGTAGAGCGCGAAGGCCCGCCCGTGCCCGAGCTTGAAGCGGCGGTCGGCCCAGATCACCAGCAGCGCGACCCCGACGCACCACAGCGACTCGTACAGGAAGGTCGGGTGGTACGTGGCCAGGTCCGGCGTGTTGTCAGGCCGGTGCGCGGCGTCGATCTTCAGGCCCCACGGCAGCGTGGTCGGGCCGCCGTACAGCTCCTGGTTGAACCAGTTGCCCCAGCGGCCGATGGCCTGCGCGAACGCGATGCCCGGCGCGATGGCGTCGGCGTAGGCCGGCAGCGCGATACCGCGACGGCGGCAGCCGATCCAGGCGCCCAGCGCGCCCATGGCGATGGCGCCCCAGATCCCGAGTCCGCCCTGCCACACCTTGAAGGCGTCGACCCAGTCCTTGCCGTCGGTGAAGTACAGCTCGTAATCGGTGATCACGTGGTAGAGCCGGCCACCGACCAGGCCGAACGGCACCGCCCACACGGCGATGTCGGCGACCGTGCCGGCCCGCCCGCCGCGGGCGATCCAGCGCTTGTTGCCGTACCAGACGGCAACGAAGACGCCGATGATGATGCAGAACGCGTAGCCGCGCAGCGGGATCGGTCCGAGATGGATGACGCCGTGC
This sequence comes from Streptomyces sp. NBC_01198, assembly GCF_036010485.1. NCBI lineage: Bacteria > Bacillati > Actinomycetota > Actinomycetes > Kitasatosporales > Streptomycetaceae > Streptomyces > Streptomyces sp. NBC_01198. The sequence continues at coordinate 6,171,134 of NZ_CP108568.1, read as the reverse complement.
GCGGGGCTGGGGATGAATGCGAGTTCCATGGCAATGTCCGACGCTACCGTGCCGGACGGGTACACGGCAGCCCGCCCGGCTACGTCTGGGTAACGGCCGGGCGCGCAGCGTCGTCCCCCGGGCGGTGCCCGGGGGCGGTCAGGACGGCGTGGCGGTGACCTTCCCCGGCTGCTTGCCCTTGTTCGCGGCGCTGACCATCTGCTGGAGGCTGTCCGGGGTGAGCGCGGGATTCTGCCCGAAGATGCTCTTGCCGTTCAGCAGGATCGTCGGTGTCGCGTTGAAGCCGGAATTGCCGAAGGCGGCGTTGGACTTCTTCACCCAGGAGTCGTGGGTGCCGTTGTTCACACAGGCGGTGAAGGCGGCCGTTTTCAGGCCGGGGACCTTGCCGGCGAGGGTGAGCAGGGTCTTCTTGTCGGAGAATTCGTCGTTCTGCTCGTCGGGCTGGTTGCTGTAGAGGACGTCGTGGTAGGCGCGGAATTTCCCGGCGTCCTGGGCACAGGCGGCGGCATTGCCGGCGTTCAGCGAGCCGCTGCCGCCCAGGTTGCCGTCGATCAGCGTGACCAGGTGGTATTCGGTCCTGATCTGCCCGCTGTCCTCCAGGGTGTGGATCGTCGGGGTGAACTGCTTCTCGAACGCGTCGCACGCCGGGCAGCGGAAGTCCTCGTAGATGGTGAGCGTCGAGGGCGCGTCGGCCGCGCCCACCGGGATCACCAGGTCGTCCTTGCCGGCGGCGCCGGTGGGTGCCGCGGCCGGGGTGCCGGTGGCGCTGCTGTCGGTGCTGTCGTTGTTGTCGGCGACCACCACGCCGATCACGGCGCCCACGGCGAGGACGCCCACCACCGCGCCGGCCACCACCAGCGTCCGCTTGTGCCTGGCCCGGGCCTGCTCCCTGGCACGCTGTTCCTGCAGGGCCTCGCGGGCGCTGCGCTTTCCGTCTCGGTTGCGTTCACTCACGCACAGCGCAACGGTGGGAGGCGGCGCTCAGCGCCTCCCCCCACCGTTTTTCGCTCGCGGGAGTGACAAATCCCGCTCCCACGGGTGAGCGTCAGGCCCGCTTGCGCACGCCTTCGGCCAGTTCGGCGGCCAGCGCGCGCACCCCGGCGAGGCCGGCGGCCTCGTCGTCGCCGGCGTCCAGCATGCGCTTGACGAAGGCCGAACCGACGATCACACCGTCGGCGAAGGCGGCGACCTCGGCGGCCTGCGCGGCGTTGGAGACGCCGAGGCCGACGCAGACCGGCAGCCCGGTGGTGGCCCGGGTGCGCCCGACCAGTCCGGCCGCCTGCTCGCCGACGCTGACCCGGGTGCCGGTGACGCCCATCAGCGAGGCCGCGTAGACGAAGCCGGAGCCGGCCGCGGTGATCCGGGCCAGCCGCTCGTCCCTGCTGGACGGGGCGACGACGAAGACGGTGGCCAGGCCGTGCTCGTCGGCCGCCTTCCGCCACCCCGCGGACTCCTCGACCGGCAGGTCGGGCAGGATGCAGCCGGCGCCGCCCGCCTCGGCCAGCTCGGCGGCGAAGCGCTCGACGCCGTAGCGGTCCACCGGATTCCAGTACGTCATCACCAGCACCGGCTTGCCGGTCGCCGCGTGCGCCTCGCGGACCGTGCGCATCACGTCGGCGATGCGCACACCGTTCTTCAGCGCGATGTCGTCGGCGGTCTGGATGACCGGGCCGTCGAGCACCGGGTCGCTGTGCGGCAGGCCCACCTCGACGATGTCGGCGCCGCCGTCGAAGGCCGCCTTGACCGCCTCGATTCCGCCGTCGACGGTGGGGAAGCCGGCCGGGAGGTAGGCGATGAGGGCGGCGCGGTCCTCGGCTCTCGCCGCCGCGAGCACCTCCTGCAGCAGTGCGATGGTCCCGCTCACTTGGCCGCCCCCTCGGTGTCGTACAGCCCGAAGTAGCGGGCCGCGGTGTCCATGTCCTTGTCGCCGCGTCCTGAGAGGTTCACCAGCAGCAGCGCGTCCGGGCCCAGCTCGCGGCCCAGCTCCAGGGCGCCGGCCAGCGCGTGGGCGCTCTCGATGGCCGGGATGATGCCCTCGGTCCCCGACAGCAGCCGCAACGCCTGCATGGCCGCGTCGTCGGTCACGGCGCGGTATTCGGCCCGGCCGCTGTCCTTGAGGTACGCGTGCTCCGGGCCGACCCCGGGGTAGTCCAGCCCCGCGGAGATCGAGTACGGCTCGGTGATCTGACCCTCGTCGTCCTGCAGGACGTACGAGCGCGAGCCGTGCAGGATGCCCGGGTCGCCCGCGGTCAGGGTGGCCGCGTGCTCGCCGGTCTCCACGCCGTGGCCGGCCGGCTCGCAGCCGACCAGCCGGACGCCGGCGTCCGGCAGGAAGGCGTGGAAGAGGCCCATGGCGTTGGAGCCGCCGCCGACGCAGGCCACGGCGGCGTCGGGCAGCCGCCCGGTGCGCTCCAGCAGCTGCCGGCGCGCCTCGACGCCGATCACCCGGTGGAAGTCGCGCACCATCGCGGGGAAGGGGTGCGGGCCCGCGACGGTGCCGAACAGGTAGTGCGTGCGGTCGACGTTCGCGACCCAGTCGCGGAAGGCCTCGTTGATCGCGTCCTTCAGGGTGCGGCCGCCGGACGTCACCGACACCACCTCGGCGCCCAGCATGCGCATCCGCGCGACGTTCAGGGCCTGGCGCCGGGTGTCGATCTCACCCATGTAGATCGTGCACTCCAGGCCGAACAGCGCGCACGCCGTGGCCGTGGCCACGCCGTGCTGGCCCGCGCCGGTCTCGGCGATGACCCGGGTCTTGCCCATCCGCCGGGTCAGCAGGGCCTGGCCCAGCACGTTGTTGATCTTGTGGGAGCCGGTGTGGTTCAGGTCCTCGCGCTTGAGGAAGACCCGCGCGCCGCCCGCCTCCGCGGCGAACCGCGGCACCTCGGTCAGGGCGCTGGGGCGGCCGGTGTAGTTGGCCATCAGGTCGTTGAGCTCGGCGGCGAAGGCGGGGTCGGCCTTCGCCTTCTCGTACTCGGCGGCGACCTCGTCCACGGCGGCGACCAGCGCCTCCGGGATGAATTTGCCGCCGAACGCGCCGAAGTAGCCCTCGGCGCTGGGGCTGAGACCCTCCGGGTCCGGGAGGAAGAAGTCAGGCTTTTCTGGCATGGGGTGTCCCCTGCTCGGTCATGGGTGAACTCGGCCGGTCGGCTCCGCCGGTGGGCGCATGTGTGCGGCTCGCGCCGGCGGGGGGTGACCTTGTCTGCGGCGGTACGGCCCGTACGGGGATACGGCTGTACGGCTCGTACGGCCTTGCGCGGCCGCGTGGTCCGCTCGCGCGGGATGGGAACGCGGCTCAGCCGCGGGGCCATCGCCTGCCGTTGACCTGGCCGGGCTCGCATCCGATCACGTACCGCACGCGGCGCCCCAGCACGCGGCGCGCGGGGGCGCGGCAGCCGCGCGGGCGGCAACCGGGTCCAAGACGTGATCCCAATGACACGCCCCGCATCCTACTACCCCGGGCCCCGGGCCCGGCCCCCCGCACCCCGCGCCCCGCGCCCCCGAGGGGGTTAGTCGCGGCCCGGGCGGAGGGCCGGGTGGGCGCCGGCGGCGACGAGGTCGGCGACGGCGGTGCGGGGGTCGCGGCCGGTGACCAGGGACTCGCCGACCAGCACGGCGTCGGCGCCGTCGTTCGCGTAGGCGATGAGGTCGTGGGGCCCGCGGACACCGGACTCCGCGATCTTCACGATGTGGTCGGGGATCTCGGGCGCGATGCGCCCGAAGTTCCCCCGGTCGACCTCCAGCGTCTTCAGGTCGCGCGCGTTCACGCCGATGATGCGCGCGCCCGCGTCCACCGCCCGGCCGACCTCCTCCTCGTCGTGGACCTCGACGATCGGGGTGAGCCCGATCGACTCGGCCCGCTCGATGAGCGAGACCAGCGCGGGCTGGTCGAGCGCGGAGACGATCAGCAGCGCGAGGTCGGCGCCGTACGCGCGGGCCTCCCACAGCTGGTAGGCGGTGACGATGAAGTCCTTGCGGAGCACCGGGATGTCGACCTTGGCGCGCACCGCTTCGAGGTCGGCGAGCGAGCCGCCGAAGCGGCGCTGCTCGGTGAGGACGCTGATGACCGCCGCACCGCCGGCCTCGTAGTCCGCGGCCAGGCCCGCGGGATCGGCGATCGCGGCGAGCGCGCCCTTGGACGGGCTGGACCGCTTGACCTCGCAGATGACCTTGACGGCCTCGCCGCGCAGCGCGGCGACCCCGTCCTTGGCGTCCCGCGCCTTGGCGGCGCGCTCCTTGAGGTCGTCGAGGGAGACCCGGGCCTGCCGCTCGGCGAGGTCTGCGCGGACTCCGTCGATGATCTCGTCGAGCACACTCACGCGAGAGCTCCCCTTCCGGCCGGCCGTGCAGTGAAATGTTCGGGTCGGTGGCGGAAACCACCGGCACTGCGATGGTATCGGGCGGCGGCCCGGCACCTCGCATCCGGTGATCGGCGGTCCCACCACCTGGACAATCTTGCCCCGCCCGGCGGGCGGTTCAGGGCGCCAGCACCGCCCCGAACGGCAGGTTCCTGACCACGGTGAAGGCCAGCAGCAGCCCGCAGAGGGCGTAGAGCGCGCGCGGCGGCAGCGCGGGGTCGAAGGCCCTGCCGCGCAGGGTGCGGGTGAACCAGATCGTCCAGACGACGGCGAAGACGGCGTATCCGGCGACGGCGACGGCGTTGCAGCCCAGCGCGGTGCCGAGGTGGCCGTGGGCCAGGGCGTGGGCGCCGCGCAGGCCGCCGCAGCCGGGGCAGTAGACGCCGGTGTAGTACAGCAGCGGGCACGCCGGGTAGTGGCCCGGCTGCCCGGGGTCGACGGCCGCGACGTAGCCGAAGCCCGCGGCGACGGCGCCGAGCACGCCGAGCGGTACGGCGGCCGCGCGCAGCGTGCCCCGCGGGCCTGAGGGGGCCGCCGCGGCCCGGTAGGTGGTCACGGCGACGATTCTGCCCCGGCACGCACGAAGGCGCAGCGGGTCGCTGCGCCAGGTGGCGGGGCTCGGACGGGCCCTGGGTCAGGCGCCGGCGTGCGCGGCGGCTTCCTTCTGCGGCTCCTCGGTGCGGACCGCGGGGGTGGCCACGTGCCCGTCCTCCTTGCGGCCGAGGCCCATCATCTTCATGATGCCGCCGACCAGCGGGCCGAGCAGGATCACGCCGACGCTGGCCCAGAAGGGGCCGGGCTGCGCGGCGACCATGAAGCCGCCGCCGGCGCAGAAGCCGACGAAGGAGATGATCACTCCGGTCCAGGCGGCCGGGGTGTGTCCGTGGTCGTGGTGGGCCGCCATGAATACTCCCTGATGCTCCCGGTGGGAGGCGACCGTCGCCTTCCACGTCGTCATCCATTGTTGCGCGTATCGGAGCAGGACCACGCACGGGGGTCCGGCGCACCGCCGCAGGGCTCCCACCAGCGACTCAGGACGCCTGGGTGGGGTCCTCACCGCGGTCGAGGGCCTTCCACAGATCCTCGGCGCGATCGGGGTCGACGGGCACCGGCCGGCCGGCCGCGGCGGCGGAGGCCGCCGCCCTGGCGCGGACCGGGCGGCGCGTGCCCGGCCGGTCGTAGCGGCTGGACATCGCGGGCCAGGCGGGCCCGTAGCGCAGCGCGAGCAGCCCGGCGACGAGCAGCAGGGCGCCGCCGACGGCGGAGACCAGCGGCCAGGAGGTGGCGGAGGTGTGCTCGGCGGTGGCGTGGGCCAGGCCGACGGCGGTCCCGGCGGCGGAGTCGATCGCCGCGTGGTCGCCGCGCCTGGCCAGCGCCATGACGACGACGCCGAGCCCGCTGAGGGCGAGCAGCGCGGCGACGGCGTAGCGGCCGGCCCGGCGGACGGCGAAGACGGCGACCAGCGAGGCCAGCCCGACCAGCGCGAGCGCGCCGGGCAGCGCGGTGGTGTCGGTGCCGGTGGCGTGCACCGGCAGGTGGGTGTCGCCGAAGGCGGCGGACCCGCGCGACCAGGTCTTGCCCGCGGCCACCAGCACCAGGCTCGCCCCGATCGCCCCGGCGGGCAGCGCGGCGGCCAGCGTCCTGACGCCGCGGCGCCGGGACGCGGCAGCCACCTCGGACGCAGCGGGCGCGCCGGGCGCGGGGGACGGCCCGGCGTCCTGCTCTGCTGCGGGGGCCGGTGCCGGGTGGGGCTGCTGCGGGACGGAGGTCACCTGTCCACTATCCCCTGCCGGTGGCCGGCCGCCTCGACCGGGGGACCCCCGGGGCGTCGCGTAACGGGCGGGAGGCGGCCGTACCGGGCGCGGCGGGACAAGCCGATTCCATGCCTCCCTGATGGTCATGAGCAGGTCATGAAGACGCCAACTCCCGCCAGCGGCAGGTAAAGCGGCGGTATAGCTTCCGGTCCCGCCGGTGACCCGCCTTGTTGACGTGCGCGGGTCACCATACGTTCTCGGCCATCCCCCTGCTCCCCCAATGGACGCAGAGGCATCACGCGTCACACTCCCCCCACAGGAGGCAACACTTGCACACCCCCCGTCCCACCCGCCGCGCCACCAGCCATATGTGGCCGGCCCTCGTCGCGGTCGCCGGACTCGCCGCCACCGGGCTGGTCGCCCTCGCCCCGACCGCCGGCGCGCAGCCGCAGCCGGCCCCCGCGCACCGGCTGACCACGGCACGCTCCTGCGCGGTCAGCACCGCCCCCGACGTGATGGCCTGCAAGGCGCTCAAGGTCACCAGCGGCGCCGACTCCCTTGCGCCCTCGGCGCGTTCCGCGCACCCGGCGGCCATCCCGTCGGGTTACGGACCCGCCGACCTGCGCAGCGCCTACGCCGTACCCGACGCCGGCGGCTCGGACGCCACCGTGGCGATCGTGGACGCCTACGACAATCCGAACGCCGAGGCGGACCTGGCCACGTACCGCACCCAGTACGGCCTGCCGGCCTGCACCACCGGCAACGGCTGCTTCCGCAAGGTCGGCCAGAGCGGCACGTCGGCGCTGCCGGTGCCCGATCCGGGCTGGGCCGAGGAGATATCCCTCGACCTGGACATGGTCAGCGCGGTCTGCCCGGCCTGCCACATCCTGCTGGTCGAGGCGGACTCCTCGGTCATGACCGACCTCGGCGAGTCCGTCAACACCGCGGTGGCGCTGGGCGCCAGGTACGTGTCCAACAGTTACGGCGGCGGCGAGTCCGGCGCGGACACCGGCTACGACAGCCAGTTCTTCGACCACCCCGGCGTGGCCATCACCGTCAGTTCCGGCGACGCCGGCTACGGCGTGGAGTACCCGGCGGGTTCGCGGTACGTGACCGCGGTCGGCGGCACCTCGCTGCGGCAGGACGGCGGTTCGCGCGGCTGGACGGACACCGGGTGGGGCGGGGCGGGCTCCGGCTGCTCGGCCTACGACCCCAAGCCGGCCTGGCAGCAGGACGCCGAATGCGCCGGCCGTACCGTCGCCGACGTCTCCGCGGTCGCCGACCCGGCCACCGGTGTCGCGGTCAACGACACCTACGGCAACGACACCGGCTGGGAGGTCTTCGGCGGCACCAGCGCCTCCGCGCCGATCATCGCCTCGCTCTACGCGCTGGCCGGGACGCCGTCCGAGGGCTCCTATCCGGCCTCGTTCCCCTACGCGCACACCGGCGCCCTGAACGACGTGCTGAGCGGGACGAACGGCGAGTGCGCCGGCTCGTACCTGTGCACGGGCACGGCCGGTTACGACGGCCCGACCGGTCTCGGCACCCCGGACGGCGTGGCCGCCTTCACCGGCTGACCCGCGGGCCGGGGGCGGGGGGCGGGGCGGGCGTGACGGCCGCCCCGCCCCCGCGTGCCCGCGGCCGGTCAGCCGTGCATCACGTTGGCCGTCGCGACCGCCCGCAGCACCGCGGCGGCCTTGTTGCGGCACTCGGCGTCCTCGGCGACCGGGTCGGAGTCCGCGACGATGCCCGCGCCGGCCTGCACGTACGCGACACCGTCGCGCAGCACGGCCGTACGGATCGCGATGGCGGTGTCGGAGTCGCCGGCGAAGTCCAGATAGCCGATGCAGCCGCCGTAGACCCCGCGCCTGGTCGGCTCCAGCTCCTCGATGATCTGCATGGCGCGCGGCTTGGGCGCGCCGGACAGCGTGCCGGCCGGGAAGCACGCGGTCAGCACGTCGAAGGCGGTCCTGCCGGGCGCGACCCGGCCGGTGACGGTGGAGACGATGTGCATCACGTGCGAGTAGCGCTCCACCGACATGAAGTCGACCACCTCGACGCTGCCCGGCTCGCACACCCGGCCCAGGTCGTTGCGCCCCAGGTCGACCAGCATCAGGTGCTCGGCGCGTTCCTTGGGGTCGGCCAGCAGCTCCTCGGCGAGCGCCGCGTCGGCCTGCGGGGTCGCCCCGCGCGGCCTGGTCCCGGCGATCGGGTGCAGCATGGCCCGGCCGTCCTCGACCTTGACCAGCGCCTCGGGGCTGGACCCGACGACGTCGAAGCCGTCGAAGCGCAGCAGGTACATGTACGGCGACGGGTTGGTGGTCCGCAGCACCCGGTAGACGTCCAGCGCGCTGGCGGAGCACTCGGTCTCCAGCCGCTGGGAGGCGACGACCTGGAAGGCGTCGCCGGCGTGGATGCGCTCCTTGATGTCCTCGACGGCGGCCATGAACTGCTCGCCGCCCCAGCTCCAGCTGACGTCGAAGTCCACCGACTCCGGCAGCGCGACGGGCTGCTGCGGTACGTCCCTGGCCAGGTCCGCCTCCATCGCGTCCAGCCGGGCGACCGCGTCGGCGTAGGCCTCGTCGACGCCGGTGTCCTCGTCGTTGTGGTTGATCGCGTTGGCGATCAGCAGCACGGTGCCGTCCCAGTGGTCGAGCACCGCGAGGTCGGAGGTCAGCAGCATGGTCAGTTCCGGCAGCCGCAGCGTGTCCTGCGTGCTGTCGCCGATGCGTTCCAGCCGGCGCACGATGTCGTAGCCGAGGTAGCCGACCATGCCGCCGGTGAAGGGCGGCATGCCCGCGGTCAGGTCGCGCGGGGTGTGCAGCGCCTCGACGGTGGCGCGCAGCGCGGCCAGCGGGTCGCCGTCGACCGGGACGCCGACCGGCGGGGTGCCCCGCCAGTGGGCCTGCCCGTCGACCGCGGTCAGCGCGGCGGCGGAGCGCACGCCGACGAAGGAGTAGCGCGACCAGGACCCGCCGCTCGCACCGCTGTTGGAACTGGTGTCGGCCGACTCCAGCAGGAAGGTGCCGATCCGCTCGTTCGCGAGCTTGCGGTACAGCCCGACCGGCGTGTCGCCGTCCGCGAGGAGCCGGCGGCTGACCGGGATGACGCGGCGGTCGACCGCCAGCTTGCGGAACGTATCGAGGTCCATGGCCGCAGACATTACTGGCCCGCGGCGGGCAGCAGGAGGTCGGAATCGAAGCAGGTGCGGTCGCCGCTGTGGCAGGCCGCGCCGACCTGGTCGACCTTCACCAGCACGGTGTCGCCGTCGCAGTCCAGCGCGACCGACTTCACGTGCTGGACGTGCCCGGAGGTGTCGCCCTTGACCCAGTATTCGCGCCGGCTGCGGCTCCAGTACGTGCAGCGGCCGGTGGTCAGCGTGCGGCGCAGCGCCTCGTCGTCCATCCAGCCCAGCATCAGCACCTCGCCGGTGTCGTACTGCTGGGCGATGGCGGGCACCAGGCCGTCGGGGGTGCGCTTGAGCCGGGCGGCGATGGCGGGATCGAGCGGGGTCGCGGGCATGCGTCCATCATGCCGCCGGACCCGGCGCGGGCGGAAATACGGTGTCCGGGTGCCGGACCGATACGCCGGCGGGCCGCGGCACATCGCCGTGAACCGCGCGAGCGGGTAAGGGGGTTGAGCCGTCATCCACCTGTCGCTGGCTCGTTACCCACCGGCGTCACCCGTATGGGGCATCCTTCCACCATGGGTTTTCCTCCACCGCCGCACGACGGTCCGCCGCAGCCTCCCGGGCAGGGCGGCGGTTTCGGCCCACCGCCGCAGGGCTTCGGGCCGCCGCCCCCGCCGGCGCCGGCGGACGGATTCGGGCCGCCGCCCGCGCCGGCGGACGGCTACGGCCACCCGAGGCAGGGTGGCGGCTACGGGCCGCCCGTGCCGCCGGGACACCCGGTCCCGCCCGGCGGCTACGGCCACCCCGGCGGTCACCCGGGCGGCGGCTGTCCGCCGCGGCCGCCGCAGAAGCACACCGGGCGCAAGGTGTGGATCGCGGTCGGAGCCGTCGTCGTGGTCGCCGCGATCGTCGGCGTCGTCGCCGTGTCCAGTGACGGCGACCGGAGCGAGCCGAGCGCGAAGGACTCCGCCGCGGTGCCGTCGCTCACCGCGCTGCCGGCACTGCCCACGCTGCCGACCGTGCCAATTCCCAGCTTCACGCTGCCCACGGACTTCCCGAGCCTGGACCTGCCGAGCGACTTCCCGTCGGACAGCGCCTCGCCGGATCCGTCCGCCAGCGACGGGGAGGAGATGCCGTACGTGGTCGTCGATCCCGGCAAGTGCTTCAACATGCCGTCGATGACGCCCGGCATCCACACCGTCGAGACCGTGCCGTGCGACTCGGCCCACGACGCCCAGTCGATCGCCGACAAGACGCTGTCCGGGACCTTCACCACCAAGGACCAGATCGAGAAGAAGGCGTTCTCGCTGTGCGAGGCCGACGCCACCAGGCGCGCGCCGGCCGGCGGGGACTACTACTCGTACGTGCTCTTCCCGGAGCTGATCACGTATCAGGTGCAGGGGCGCAGGACCGTGACCTGCGCGCTCACCCTCAACGACGGGTCGAACGGCAGAAAGCTGCACAGCAAGCTCGGCTGAGGGCCGGGCGGGGGAAGCGGACGTGGCGGCCGCGGGTCGTTAACCTGGCGGTATGACGACCCATGCACAGCGTGAACGTCTGCTCCTCGCCGACCTCCTGGAACGCTCGGGGCCCGATGCGCCCACCCTCTGCGAGGGCTGGACCACCCGGGACCTGGCCGCGCACACCGTGGTGCGCGAGCGCCGCGGTGACGCCGCCGCCGGGCTGATCGTCCCGCGCCTCGCGGACCGGCTGGAACGGGTGCGCGGCGAATACGCGCGGCGGCCGTACGAAGAACTGATCCGGCTGATCAGGACCGGGCCGCCGCGGCTGTCGCCCTTCGCGCTCAAGCAGTTGGACGAGGCGTCGAACACGGTGGAGTTCTACGTGCACACCGAGGACGTGCGGCGCGCGCAGCCGGACTGGACGCCGCGGGAGATCGACCCGGTCTTCGGGGACGCGCTCTGGTCGCGGGTGGAGCGGGCCGCGCGCATGCTCGGGCGGCGCAGCACCGTCGGCCTGGTGCTCCGCCGGCCCGACGGCCAGACCGCGGTGCTCCACCGCGGCTCCCCCGTCGTGACGGTCACCGGCGAGCCCGCCGAGCTGACCCTCTTCGCCCTCGGCCGCCAGGCGGCGGCGAATGTGGTGGCTGAAGGGGACAAGGCCGCGGTGGCGGCGGCGTACGAAGCCAGCCTGGGCTTCTGACCCCCACCACCGGGGGCCCGGGGGCTTCCCCCGACCGTGGCTGGGCGCGCCGTTCCTGGCGCCGCTGGGGAACGTGGTGGGTCAGGTGGGGAGTTCGGCGTGGCGGATGGCGGGGAGGAAAGCGGTGAACGCGCCGCCAAGGGCGGCGAGGGCGGCGCTGGTGAGGAAGACGGGGGCTGCCCCGAACGCTCCGACGGCCGTGGCGAAGAGGGGGTAGACCAGGGGCGCCAGGCCGAAGCCCGTGAGGCTCATCACTGACGTGACCCGGCCGAGATAGGCCGGCTCGGTCGCCGTCTGGATGAGCGCGGTGGCCAGGCCGCCGCAGACGCCGCAGATGAGGCCGGACAGGAAGGCCACCGCGACGGCGACCGCCAACTGGTGGGCGACACCGATGAAGCCGATGCCCACGGATCCCACGAGCAGCGTGCCGATCTGCACCGCGCCGGCCCGCCGTATTCGCCCGTGCACGGCCAGCAGCAGCGCGCTGACCGCGGAGCCGACGCCGAACCCGGCGATGATCCAGCCGTATCCCGCGGCGCCCCAGCCGCGCTCGTCGGCGAGCAGCACCATGCCGACGTTGAGCGGGCCGACCAGGCCGAGTTCGCACAGCGCGCCGGACAGGACCAGCGGGCCGACCACCCGGTGGCGGCGGATGTAGGCCAGCCCGTCGCGCAACTCCCGCCCGGCGGGCGCGCGTTCGGCGGGGGGCAGCGACGCGATCCGGGTGCCGATCAGCAGCGGGACGGAGGTGGCGAAGAGCAGGCCGGCCACCGTGAAGGCCGCGGCGCCCCCGCCGAGTCCCATCGCGAGCCCGCCGACCGGCGGCCCCACGACGGTGCCGAGGCGTACCGACAGCGCGCGCAGCCCCTGGAGGCGTACGAGCTGGTCGGGCGTGGTGATCCGGGGCGGCAGCGCGCCGACCGCGGGCATGAACAGCGCGTCGACGACGCCGAAGACCAGGGCGACGGCGACCAGCAGCCACAGCCCTGGTGACGCCAGCGCGAGCGCCGCGGCCGCCGCGAGGATCAGCGCGCAGCGGACGGTGTCGCTGCCGATGACGACCAGGCGCGGGCCGAAGCGGTCGGCGACCACTCCCCCGCCGAGCATCAGGATGGCGCGCGGCACCGCGCCGGCGGCCATCACCAGCCCGACCTGGGCGGGTGGGGCGACCTTGGCGGCAGCGAAGCCGAGGGCGACGAAGTAGACGGAGTCGCCCAGCAGGGACGCGGTGTAGGCGGTGAGCCAGCGCAGGACGTTGCCGTCGCGGTACGCGGGCCTGCCGCCGGCGGGTCGGGCGGTCGCGCTCGCTGTCGTGGTCATGGACCGGCCTTCCTGTGCTCAGGGACGGAAGGGGAAGCCGTACATCTGGACGGCCACGTGCTCGCGGCCCTCGGTGTCGCCCGAGTCCTCCGCGGTCCTGCCGCGGTCGGTCCAGCGCTGCATCAGCTCGACGATCTCGTCGGCCATCTGCTGCAGTTCGTCCGCGGTGAGCAGCGGCATGAACTCGCTGGAGAAGGCGGCGCTGGTCCACTCGCGGGACCACGCGGCCTGCTCGTCCAGATACTGCTGGTAGCGCTCGGCCCTGGTGGCAAGCAGCTGCCTGGTGACCTGCGCGAGGACGGCCGCGCCTTCCGGCCGGTCGTCGAAGTCGGCGTTGCGGAAGGAGAATCCGCGCTCCGCCGAGACCGTCCACCAGCGTTCCCGGCCGTCCGTGCCGTGGCCGGGGTCCTCGACGATGAAGCCGTGCGCGGCCATCTTCCGCAGGTGGTAGCTGACCAGCGAGACCGCCTCGTCGACCTGGTCGGCCAGGTGCGAGGCGGTCGCGGACCGGGCGGTGAACAGCGCGCGGTAGAGCCGGATGCGCAGCGGGTGGGTGAAGACCTTGAGTGCGTCGAGGTCGGTGATGCGCTGGGAGCGGTCCTTGTCGGTCACATCGTCCAGGCTAGATGTGCAACTAAATTTGCGCAACTAGATTTGTGCAAACTTTCTTTCTCACCTGATCGCCCTCTTCCGCCGCCGCCGCACTGGCAGGATGACCCGCATGTCCCTTGACGGCACCCGTGCGCACCTCACCGGCTCCGGTGATCTGCCGCCGCTGGTGGAACGCGCCGCCCTGACCGCGACCCGGCTCGACTTCCCCTACTCCTGCCGCCCTGAGCAGGGTCGGCTGCTGTACGCGCTGGCCGCCGGCGCGGAACGTATCGGCGAGACCGGCACCGGCTGCGGGGTGGGGCTGGCCTGGCTGGTCTCCGGCATGCGCGGCGGGGCCACGGCGGTGAGCGTCGAGACGGACGCCGACCGTGCCGCGGTCGCGGCCGGGCTCTTCGGCGCGCTCGCCCCCTCGGTCACCGTGCGGCACGCCGACTGGACGGCCATCGCCGAGGACGGCCCCTTCGACCTGCTCGTCCTCGACGGCGGCGGCCAGGGCAAGGGGGACGGGCGCCCGGCCGACCCGGTCGCCCTGCTCCGGCCGGGCGGGGTGCTGGTCATCGACGACTTCACCCCGTCGCAGGGGCGGCCCCCCGTCCACGGCGGGCGGCCGGACACCGCACGGCTGCACTGGCTCGACCACCCGGCGCTGCGCGCGGTGGAGGTCCCGCTGGCCCCGGACCTCGCGGTGCTGCTGTGCACCAGGTCCGGCTGACCGCTCAGCGCACGGGGTGCCCGGCGGAGCGCAGCGCCGACTTGACCTGGGGGATGCGGAGGTCGCCGAAGTGGAAGACGGACGCCGCGAGCACCGCGTCCGCCCCGGCGGCGACCGCCGGTGCGAAGTCGTCGAGCCGCCCGGCGCCGCCGGAGGCGACGACCGGCACCGACACCCGCGAGCGGACGGCGGCGATCATCTCCGTGTCGTAGCCGTCCTTCGTGCCGTCCGCGTCCATGGAGTTGAGCAGGATCTCCCCGGCGCCGAGCTCCGCCGCCCGCTCGGCCCACTCGACGGCGTCGATCCCGGTGCCGCGCCGGCCGCCGTGCGTCGTGACCTCGAACCCCTTGCCGGAGGCCGCCCGCCGCGCGTCCACGGACAGCACGAGCACCTGCCGCCCGAAGCGCTCGGCGATCTCGCGGATCAGCTCCGGGCGGGCGATGGCCGCGGTGTTGACGCCGACCTTGTCGGCGCCGGCCCGCAGCAGCCTGTCGACATCGTCGGCGCTGCGCACCCCGCCGCCTACGGTCAGCGGGATGAAGACCTGCTCTGCGGTGCGGCGGACCACGTCGTAGGTGGTCTCCCGGTCGCCGGAGGACGCGGTGATGTCAAGGAAGGTCAGCTCGTCGGCGCCCTCGGCGTCGTAGAGCCTGGCCATCTCGACCGGGTCGCCCGCGTCCCGCAGGTTCTGGAAGTTGACGCCCTTGACGACCCGTCCCGCGTCCACGTCGAGGCAGGGGATGACGCGCACCGCGAGGGTCATGGGGTGTCTCCTCCGACTTCCCGGAAAGCTTCGATCTCGACCTCCACCAGCACCCGGGAGTCCATGAAGCCGGCCACCACGACCATCGTCATCGCCGGGCGGACGGCGCCGAACAGCTCGCGGTGGGCGCGGCCCACGTCGTCGGCGTCCCTGGCGTGGCTCATGTACATGCGGGTGCGGATGACGCTGTCCGGTCCCAGGCCGAACGGCTCCAGGGCGGCCAGCGCGTTGCCGAACGCCAGCAGCGCCTGCTCGTACGGGCTGCCCTCGCCGCGTACTTCACCGTCGACCAGCGGCATGGTGCCGGAGACCAGCACCATGTCCCCCGCGGCGACGGCCCGGGCGAAGCCGATGGTCTCCTCCAGCGGGCTCTCGGACTGATCGCGCCGTACTGCGGGGGTTGTGGTCATCGTGACACTGCCTCCAAGGCCTCTTCGAGGGTGAACGCCTTCGCGTAGAGCGCCTTGCCGACGATCGCGCCCTCCACACCCTGCGGAACAAGAGACGCGATCGCGCGCAGATCGTCAAGGCTGGAGACACCGCCGGACGCCACGACCGGGCGGTCGGTGGCGGCGCACACGCTCGACAGCAGCTCCAGGTTGGGTCCCTGCAAGGTGCCGTCCTTGGCGATGTCGGTGACGACGTAACGGGCGCAGCCTTCCGAGTCCAGCCGTGCCAGCGTCTTGTAGAGGTCGCCGCCGTCCCGGGTCCAGCCGCGGCCGCGCAGGGTGGTGCCGCGCACGTCCAGGCCGACCGCGATCCGGTCGCCGTGCCGGGCGATGACCTTGGCCACCCACTCCGGGGTCTCCAGCGCGGCCGTGCCGAGGTTGACCCGCGTGCAGCCGGTGTCCAGGGCCGCGGCGAGCGTGTCGTCGTCGCGGATGCCGCCGGACAGCTCGACCTTGATGTCCATGGTGCGGGCCACCTCGGCGATCCGCGCCCGGTTGTCGCCGGTGCCGAAGGCGGCGTCGAGGTCCACCAGATGCAGCCACTCGGCGCCCGCGCCCTGCCAGGCGAGCGCCGCGGCGAGCGGGTCGCCGTACGAGGTCTCCGAGCCGGACTCGCCGTGCACGAGGCGGACGGCCTGGCCGTCCCTGACGTCGACGGCGGGAAGCAGTTCGAGCTTGGTCATCGGATCGCGTTCCTCGCGGGTGGGTTCGGTGGGTCTAGAGGGTGTCGAGCCAGTTGGCGAGCAGCAGGGCGCCGGCCTCGCCGGACTTCTCCGGGTGGAACTGGGTGGCCCACAGCGGCCCGTTCTCCACCGCGGCGACGAACGGCTCGCCGTGGGTGGTCCAGCTGACCTTCGGGCTGCTCATGCGTTCGCTCTGCGACTCCAGGTCCCAGCTGTGGACGGCGTAGGAGTGCACGAAGTAGAAGCGGGCGTCCTCGTCCACGCCCGCGAACAGCCGGGAGTCCTCGGCGGCCTCGACGGTGTTCCAGCCCATGTGCGGCACGACGGGGGCCTTGAGCGGCCCCACCGTGCCGGGCCACTCCTCCAGGCCCTCGGTCTCGACACCGTGCTCGATGCCGCGGGCGAAGAGGATCTGCATGCCGACGCAGATGCCGAGCACCGGCCGGCCGCCCGCGAGCCGGCGCCCGACGATCCAGTCGCCGCGCACGCCCTTGAGGCCGGCCATGCACGCCTCGAACGCGCCGACGCCGGGCACCAGCAGGCCGTCGGCCCGCATCGCCCGGTCGAAGTCAGCCGTGATCTCGACGTCGGCGCCGGCGTGCGCGAGGGCCCGCTCGGCCGATCGGACGTTGCCGAATCCGTAGTCGAGGACGACGACGCTCTTGCTCATCCCGGCTCCCTAGAGCTGCAGCAGACCGGTGACCAGGGCCATCACCGATCCGATGGCCAGCAGCGCGATCAGGCTCTTGGAGTGCTTCTGCTGCCAGAAGGAGTAGACGCCTCCGGCGAGGAAGAGCCCCAAGAGGATGAAGAGGGTCGATCCCTTGCTCACAGTGCGCCCTTCGTAGACGGCAGGATTCCCGCGGCGCGCGGGTCGCGCTCGCTGGCGTAACGCAGCGCCCTGGCAAGGGCCTTGAACTGGCACTCCACGATGTGGTGCGCGTTGCGCCCGTACGGCACGTGGACGTGCAGGGCGATCTGGGCCTGGGCGACGAAGGACTCCAGGATATGCCGGGTCATCGTGGTGTCGTACGAGCCGATCATCGGCGCCATCTGCTCCGGCTCGGTGTGCACCAGATACGGGCGGCCGGAGAGGTCCACGGTGACCTGGGCGAGCGATTCGTCCAGCGGGACCGTGCAGTTGCCGAAGCGGTAGATGCCGACCTTGTCACCGAGCGCCTGCTTGAAGGCGGCGCCCAGCGCGAGGGCGGTGTCCTCGATGGTGTGGTGGGTGTCGATGTGCAGGTCGCCCTCGGTCTTCACCGACAGGTCGAACAGCCCGTGCCTGCCCAGCTGGTCCAGCATGTGGTCGTAGAAGCCGACGCCGGTGGACACGGACACCTGCCCGGCGCCGTCGAGGTCGATCTCGACGACCACCGAGGTCTCCTTGGTGGTGCGCTCGACGCGGCCCACGCGGGTCATACCTGCTCCTCCGTAGTGCTGTGCTCCTTGAAGACCGCTCGCGCCGCGTCCAGGAACGCGTCGTTCTCGGCGGGGGTGCCGACCGAGACCCGCAGCCAGCCGGGCACACCGTTGTCCCGTACCAGCACGCCGTGCGCGAGCACCGCCTCCCAGGCGGTGTGGCTGTCGGCGAACCGGCCGAACTGCACGAAGTTGGCGTCCGAGTCGACCACCTGGTAGCCGGTGGCACGCAGCTCCCGGACCAGCCGGTCGCGTTCCGCCTTCAACTGCTGGACGTAGCCGAGCAGCGTGTCGGTGTACTCCAGCGCGGCCAGCGCGGTCGCCTGGGTGACGGCGGACAGGTGGTAGGGCAGCCTGACGATCTGCACGGCGTCGACCACCGCGGGGTCGGCGGCCAGATAGCCGAGCCGCAGCCCGGCCGCGCCGAAGGCCTTGGACATCGTGCGGGTCAGCACCAGACGGGGCCGGCCCTCGATCAGCGGCAGCAGCGACGGCCGGTGCGAGAACTCGCCGTAGGCCTCGTCCACCACGACCAGCGACGGCCGGGCGGCCTGCGCGGCCTCGTAGAGCGCCACGACGGTGGCGGCGTCCACCGCGGTGCCGGTCGGGTTGTTGGGCGAGCAGATGAACACCACCTCGGGGCGGCGCTCGGCGATCTCCCGCACGGCGGCGGCCACGTCGATGGTGAAGTCGGTGGCCCGCGGCCCGGAGATCCAGCCGGTGCCGGTGCCGCGGGAGATGAGCGCGTGCATCGAATACGACGGCTCGAAGCCCATCGCGCTGCGGCCGGGGCCGCCGAAGGTCTGCAGCAGCTGCTGGATGACCTCGTTGGAGCCGTTCGCCGCCCACACCTGGGCCAGGCCGACCGGGTGGCCGGCTGTCCTGGTCAGATACGCCGCGAGCGCGGTGCGCAGCTCGACCGCGTCCCGGTCCGGGTAGCGGTTCAGGCCCCGGGCCGCCTCGGCGACCCGCTCGGCGATCCTGGCCACCAGGGCGTCGGGCAGCGGGTACGGGTTCTCGTTGGTGTTCAGCCGCACCGCGACATCGAGCTGCGGGGCCCCGTAGGGGGACTGGCCGCGCAACTCGTCACGGATGGGCAGGTCCTCGACGCCCGTCACGCGAGGTCACCGCCGAACCGCACGCGTACGGCCTCCCCGTGCGCCGGCAGGTCCTCGGCGTCGGCCAGCGTCACCACGTGGGCGGCGACGTCGGCCAGGGCGTCGCGCGAGTAGTCCACGACGTGGATGCCGCGCAGGAAGGACTGCACCGACAGGCCCGAGGAGTGGCAGGCGCAGCCGCCGGTGGGCAGCACGTGGTTGGACCCGGCGCAGTAGTCGCCGAGCGAGACCGGGGCGTGCGGGCCGACGAAGACCGCCCCCGCGTTCCGCACCCGGGCGGCGACCGCGGCGGCGTCCCTGGTCTGGATCTCCAGGTGCTCGGCGGCGTAGGCGTCCACCACGGCCAGACCCTGGTCGAGGGTGTCGACGAGCACGGTCGCGGACTGCCGTCCTGACAGTGCGGCGGTGATCCGCTCGCGGTGCCGGGCGGCGGGGACCTGGACGTCCAGCTCCTTGCCGACCGCGTCGGCCAGCTCGGGCGAGGTCGTGACCAGCACCGCGGCGGCCAGCGGGTCGTGCTCGGCCTGGCTGATCAGGTCGGCGGCGACGAAGGCGGGGTCCGCGGCGTCGTCGGCGAGGATCGCGATCTCGGTGGGCCCCGCCTCGGCGTCGATGCCGATCCGGCCCTTGAGCAGCCGCTTGGCGGCGGCGACGTAGATGTTGCCGGGCCCGGTGACCAGGGTGACCGGGCGGCAGTCCTCGGTGCCGTAGGCGAACATCGCGACCGCCTGGGCGCCGCCCGCGGCGTAGACCTCGGTGACGCCGAGCAGGGCGCACGCGGCCAGGATGGCGGGGTGCGGCAGGCCGCCGAAGTCCTTCTGCGCGGGCGAGGCCACCGCGATGCCCTCGACGCCGGCCTCCTGGGCGGGCACCACGTTCATCACCACGGACGACGGGTAGACCGCGAGGCCGCCCGGCACGTACAGCCCGACCCGCTCGACCGGCACCCAGCGCTCGGTGACCGTGCCGCCCGGCACCACCTGGGTGGTGACATCGGTGCGGCGCTGCTCGCGGTGCACGATCCTGGCCCGCCGTACCGACTCCTCCAGCGCGGCCCTGACCGCGGGGTCGAGCTCGGCGAGCGCGGACGCCAGCGCCTGCTCGGGGACCCGCAGCGAGGCGGGGCGCACCCCGTCGAACCGCTCCCCGTGATCGAGCACCGCCACCGAGCCCCGATGCCGGACGTCCTCGCAGATCGGCCGCACCGTCTCCAGGGCGGCCTCCACGTCGAAGTCGGCACGGGGCAGCAGGTCGCGGTCGATCCCGCCCTCGGGGAAGGCGGCACCGCGCAGATCGATTCGGGAGATCACGCTGCCAAGTGTAGAGACCCGGGCATGCGGGACGTTCCAAGGTTCCACTCCGTGATACGCCGCCGTCGCACCGACCCGCTACGGTGTGCGGCGCGACGACGGGGAGGGGAATCGGGTGGCAGCGACGGCCGGCGGGACACCGCCACGGGACTGGACACCGGTCGAGCGGCGCATGTGGCAGGCCTTCAGGGAGGGCCGCACCTGCGATCTGCGCACCGGGCGCGCCGACGAGGACGAGCCGCTGGCCGGACCCGAATGGGGCGCGGACCGTACGGTACGGGCGCAGGCCGTCGCCGAGCTGCTGCTGGACGGGCCGGCCGCGGTGCCCGGGCGGGTCACGGCGCTGAAACTCGCCGGGGTGCGGATCACCGGGCGCCTCATGCTGGCCGGCGGCACCGTCACGCCGTACGTCCAGCTGGACGACTGCCGCTTCGACGACCCGCTGATGCTCCAGGAGTGCCGGGTCGGCAGCATGCGCCTGGTGCGCTGCCGGCTGCCCCGGCTCGACGCCGCCAGGCTCCAGGTCGGCGGCGACCTCCACCTGCCGCAGTGCCTGGTCACCGGGGGCGTGCGGATGGCCGACGCGCACATAGGGACCGACCTGCTGCTCAACCAGCTCACCGTCCGCCGCGGCCGGGCCGCCCAGGCCTTCGCCGCCGACGGGCTCACCGTCGGCCAGGACGTGGACGCCGAACTCGTCGACATCACCGGGGAGTTCAGCCTGCGCAGCGCCCGCATAGGCGGCCGGCTCAGCCTGCGCGGCGCCACCCTGCGCAACCCCGGCGGGAGGCAGGCGCTCAACGCCGCCCGGATAGCGGTCGAGCACACGCTGTACCTGTCCGGCGGCTGGAACCCGCGGGGCGGCGGCGCCGGGTCCGCGCCGCCGCCGGACGGAGTCGGCGTGCGGGACTTCACCTGCCACGGCGGGCTGCGGCTCGACGACGGGCGGTTCGGCAACGCGGTGATCATCAGCCGGGCGCGTTTCCTGCTCACCGGCGAGCAGCAGGTCTCGCTGCGGCGCATCCAGACGCCCGAGCTGTGCTTCACGCTGCCGCGGGCGCCGGACGGGGCGGTCGTCCTGTCCGGCGCGAGGGTCGGCAAGCTCAACGACGCGCGCAGCGCCTGGCCCGGGGCCGGGCGGCTGAGGATGACCGGCTTCAGCTACGACACCCTCACCCCCCTCGCCGAGTTCCCGCTGCGCGGGCGGCTGGCCTGGCTCCAGGCCGCCACCCCCGAATTCCGGCCCGAGCCGTACGAGCGGCTGGCGGCGGCGCTGCGGGCCGCGGGCGAGGACGCGGAGGCCCGCGAGGTGCTGCTGGCCCGGCAGCGGCGGCGCCGCGAGACGCTGCCGGCCGCCGGGCGGGTGTGGGGCTGGCTCCAGGACATCACCGTCGGCTACGGCTACCGGCCGGGCCGGGCCGCGGTCTGGATGGCGGTGCTGTGGGCGCTGGGTGCCACGTATTTCGCCCTCCACCACATACCCGCGGCGGCGGACCCGGGGGGTTACCGGCCGCACTGGAGTCCGGCGCTCTACGCCCTCGACCTGCTGCTCCCGGTCATCGACCTGGGCCAGGACAACGCGTGGCGCGAGGCCGGGCTCGCGCAATGGGTCGCCTCGCTGCTCACCCTCCTCGGCTGGATGCTCGCCACGACGGCTGCCGCCGGCGCCACCCGCCTCCTCCGCCGCACGTCGTAGCCCCGACGGCCCGCCAACCACGGACCCCGCGCAGTTCCCCGCGCCCCTGCGGGGTTGCTCTCCGCGCGGAGGGTGAGCGATTTTCAGGGGCGCGGGGAACTGCGCGACAGGCCACGACGACCCCGCAGGCAAGCGCGCGGCGCAAGGGGCAAGCACCCAGGGGCGCGGGGAACGGCGCGGCAGGCCACCCCGCCGGGGGAAGGTCCCGGGGAGCGGGGAGGGGCAGCCCGGGGGGAAGCCGCGTAACCCCCGGCCGGAGGCCGTACGCTGGCTCACTGTGACCGATCGGATTCCGCTCTTCCCCCTGGGCGCCACCCTCTTCCCCGGCCTCGTACTCCCGCTGAACGTCTTCGAAGAGCGCTACCGCGCCCTGGTCGCGGATCTGCTGGCGCTTCCGGAGGACGCCCCGCGCCGCTTCGGCGTGGTCGCGATCAAGAACGGCCAGGAGGTCGCACCCACGGGCCAGGAGGGCAGGAGCGCGGGTCCGGCCGCGGGCCTGGGCGAGGACCCGCTCGCCGCCCTCCACGCCATCGGCTGCATCGCGGACGCGACCGGCATCGCCGAGCGCGACGACGGCGGCTACGAGCTCGTCGCCACCGGCCTGCTCAAGTTCAAGCTGCTCTCGCTCGACGTCAGCGGCCCGTATCTGACCGCGGAGATCGAGGAGATCCAGGAGGACCCGGGCGGCGGCGCGGGCGCGCTGGCGTCCGAGGTCACCCGGGTGTTCAGCACGTACCAGAAGCGGCTGGCGGGGGCGCGGGAGCGCACCCTGGCTCCGGGCCAGGAGTTCCCCGACGATCCGACCGTGCTGTCCTACCTGGTGGCGGCCGCGCTGATCGCCGAGACGGCGGTGAAGCAGGCGCTGCTCGAGGAGCCGGACAGCGCGGCCCGGCTGGCCGCGGAGCTGCGGCTGCTGCGCCGCGAGTCGGCCGTGATCGACAAGCTGCCGTCGCTGCCCGCGGTCGACCTGACCAGCCAGCCGATCAGCGCGAACTGACGTGGCCAGGAAGAAGACCGGCGCCGCCGGGGGCACGCCGGCCACCGTCGCGCTGGAGAAGGCGGGCGTGCCCTTCACCGTGCACGCCTACGAGCACGACCCGGCGTCCGGGCTGTCGTACGGGGACGAGGCCGCCGCCGCGCTCGGCACGAGTCCTGAGCGGGTGTTCAAGACGCTGGTGGCGGAGGTCGACGGCACGCTGACCGTCGCGGTCGTCCCGGTGGCCGGGTCGCTTGACCTGAAGGCGCTGGCCGCCGCGGCGGGCGGCAAGCGGGCCGCGATGGCCGACCCGGCGGCGGCGGAGCGCAGCACCGGTTACGTGCTCGGCGGCATCTCGCCGCTGGGCCAGCGCAAGGCCCTGCCGACGGTGCTCGACAGCTCGGCGCTGGCCTTCGCCACGGTCTTCGTCTCCGCGGGCAAGCGCGGCCTCGAAGTCGAACTCGCCCCCGCGGACCTGCGAACGCTGACCTCGGCGACCGCGGCCCCGATCGCCCGCGCCTGAGCGCGGGCGCCCTACTCCTTGGACGGCGGGTCCGCGGGGGGCGCCGGCGGCGGGGCGGGGGGCGCGGGCGGCACCGGATACGGCTGCGGCACCATCGCGTGGTCGCCGCCCTCCGGGTCCCGCGGACCGAACGCGGACGTCAGCACCAGGTGGACGATCATCGCCGCCACCGACCAGGCCACCAGCGCGGATTTGGCCCGCAGCTCCAGCGGGGCGTCGAAGACGACTTTCGGGCCGACCGCGGTGGCGTGCTTGACGATGTCGGTGTCGGGGCCGAGCCAGACGCCGAGCCGCCAGCCCACGACGGAGGCCAGCACACCGCCCGCCGCGAGGCCGAGGACGACGCCGATCCCGCCGCGGCGGTAGCGCCAGAAGACCACGGCGGCGGTCAGCACGCCGAGGCCGGCCGCGATGAGCGCGAAGGTGCCGTCGCCGCCGATGGCCTCCTCGCCCTCGGTGTCCTTGAGGTAGACGGCCTTGCCGTCGGAGACCAGCGGCACCCGGGGCGACAGCCACAGCCACAGCAGGCCGAGCGCGATGCCGCAGACCGTGACCAGCAGTGCCACCAGCGCGCCTTTGCGCAGCTCGGCGAGCGCCGCCCTGGATCGGACCTCGCCCTTGCCGGGGCCGGATCCCGACCCGGGATAGGGCGGGAGGTCCGGTGAGTGGTCGTGGGGAGTCAAGGGAGCGGTCACCTGCCCATCGTGCCAGGTCCGGGCGCGGGACGCCTCACCGGCAGGCGGCCCTGCGGTAGGCCCAGGTGGCGACGGCCAGCGAGCCGACGCCGACAGCGGCGCAGACCGACAGGTCGCCGAGGACCGCGGCCCAGTCCGTACCGGAGCTGCCGCCGAGCGTGCGGGCGAAGGCCTCGACGCCGTAGGTGGACGGCAGCAGGTCGCGGACCCAGCCGATGGGCCCTGGCAGGTGCGAGGCGGGCAGCACGCCGAGCAGCAGGGCCGCGGACATGCCGAGCTGGCCGAAGAGCGTGGCGATCTCCTGCCGGGGCGCGAGCAGCCCGAGGGCGGCGCCGAGGCCGGACAGGGCGGCGCCGGCCAGCGGGATCACGATGGCGAGCACCCACAGCGTGGTGAGGGTCAGGTGGAAGAGCACGCATCCGACGACCGCGGTGAGCAGGGTGCCGGGCACCGTGAAGGACGCGTAGGCGCCGGCCGCGCCGAGGACGACGGCGGCGGGCGGCACCGGCAGGGTCGCGTAGTGGTCGAGGCCGCCGGAGGCCCGCAGCTGGCCGAAATACTGCGCCAGCAGGTTGAGGGCGACGAAGGCGACCACCAGGACGCTTGACCCGGCGACGACGGCCCGCGCGGCCTCGCCGTCTCCGGCCTCGACGACCCCGCGCATCATGACCATGATCCCGACGGACTGGAAGGTGGCCACGAACAGCAGCGGGATCCGGGCCACCCGGGCGCGGGAGAGCTGCGCCCGGTAGACGGCGGCGAAGGACGGCCACAGCCGCGCCCGGGGGGCGAGCGGCGCCGCGTCGTCCTCCGGGGCGCCGACGGCGGCGCCGCCGCGGTCGGGGCCGGCCTGGGCGATGACGGTCATCGGCGGCCTCCCGGCCTGGCGGTCGGACCCGGGGCGGCCGGGCGGCGTCCCGTGGCCGGGCCCGCCGTCGTACCTGGGACCGTGCCCGCGGTCGTGGTCGTGCCCGTGGTCATGACTTCACCAGGCCCTTGGCACGGCCGCCCAGCGCCAGGTAGACGTCCTCCAGGCTCGGGGTGGCCAGGGTGAAGTCGTCCAGCGCCGCGTAGGCGGGGCCGCCGGTGAGCTCGGCGACGGTGGTGCGGGCCCGGTCGTGCGGCAGCCGCAGGGTCCAGCGGCGGCCGGAGACGTCGGCCAGCGGCTGGAGCGCGGCGATCGCGGGCAGGTCAAGCGGCGGGTCGGTGCGCCACACCAGGTCGAGGCGCACCTCGTCGGCGACCAGGGCGCGCAGCCCGGCGGGGGTGTCGCAGGCGATGACCCGGCCGTGGTCGAGCACCGCGACCCGGTCGAGCACCGTCTCGGCCTCGATGACGTTGTGGGTGACCAGCAGCACCGTGACACCGTTCTCCGCCCTGCGGCGGCCCAGCGCGGACCACACCGCCCGGCGGGCGACCGGGTCCATTCCGGTGGTGGGCTCGTCCAGGACCAGTATCGGCCGCTCCCCCACCAGGGTGGCGGCGAAGCATGCCAGCCGGCGCTGGCCGCCGGAGAGCCGCTTGATCGGGCGGGAGGCGAGGGGGCCGAGTTCGAGTTCGTCCAGGACGGCGGCCGTGGCGGTGCGGGCCGCTGCCGCGTCCAGGCCGCGCAGCCGCCCGGTGGTCTCGGCGGCGAGCGACACGGTCAGCTCGTCCAGCGCGGTGGACTCCTGGCCCAGGTAGCCGATCAGCCGGGCGGCCCGCTCCGGGTGGCGTACGAGGTCGTGGCCGAGCAGGTCGATGGTGCCCTCGTCGGGCCGCAGCAGCCCGGTGAGCTGCCGTACCAGCGTGGTCTTGCCGGCGCCGTTGGGGCCGAGGATGCCGAACAGCTCGCCGCGCCGCACATCGAGGTCGATGCCGTCGCTGGCCCGTACGACGGCGGGCCCGGCGGCGGGGCCGCGCCGGCCCGGTCCGCGGCGGCGCGCGCCCGATCCGGCCGGGTACGTCCTGATCAGTCCGCGCACGGTGCACACCGCGTCGCGGGCCGCGGCGACCGCCGGGGGCGCCTTGTCCTCCGTGCCCGTGTTCACGAGGATCGAGACTACGCGGCGCGGACGGCTTGTGGCGCAAGGGGGGTTGTACGAAAGGACCGCTGCGGCCTTTCCCCGGTCGCTCCCCGTGGTCAGTCGCCGCCCGGGCCGTGCTCGACGCCGGTACGCGTGTCGACCTCGCGCCAGAATCCGGCCCTGATCGCGTACCGGTCGTGCTCGTCGATCTGGTCGTCCTTGTGGGCCAGCAGGCCGAACCTGGCGGCGTACCGCAGCAGCTCGCCGTCGATCCGGTGCGGCACCCGGGGGTAGTGGGTGGACAGCTGCTGGAGCTGGCCGGAGTCGGCGAGGCGGGCGGTCCAGCGGCGGGCGAAGACCTGGCCGACCTCGTAGGGGTCGCCGCTGACCGCCGTGATGTCGGCCTCCCGGTCCGCCCAGCGCTGCTCGGCGGTGGTCAGCTGGGCCAGGGTGGGCAGGCCGCTGGTGTCGGGCACGTCGGGGCCGCCGGCGCCCCGGTCGGTCCAGCCTTTGTCGGAGGACCAGCGCAGGGTGGCGTTCGGGGCCTGGTGCGGGGGCGGCGGGGCGGGGTGCGGCTTGCCGAGGCTCGCCAGGTCCTTGGGGGTGGGCACGCCCTTGCCGCCGGCGCCCGCGGGCTCGGCGGGCTCCACGGCGGGCGCCGCGCCGTTCTCGCCGGGGTGCGGGGAGTTCGGGGGGTGGTCGGGGTGCGCCGGGTGCGGTTCCTGCGGGGGCGCGGCGGCGGACTCGGGCAGCGGGGCGGACAGGATCGCGGCGATCTCCGGGCCGATGTCGGGCCGCGTGCTGCCCGCGGGGGCGCAGATCCCGTCCCTGGCCCTGATCGCTGCGGTGATCCACTCCCGGTCAAGCACCCGGCGCTCGTCGGCCTCGGCGACCAGGTCCTCCGACTGGTTGTAGTCGCCGTCCGCCGCCTGGACGGCCCACAGGTGGACGGCGACGCCGTGCTCCTTGGCGGACATCATGCCGGGCAGCAGATCGCCGTCGCCGGTGACCAGCACGATGTCGGAGCAGGCCCGGTTGCGGGCCAGTTCCGACAGCTCCGCGTGCATGGCGGCGTCGACGCCCTTCTGCGCCCACCGGCCGTCCGTCCGGGTGAGCGCGCCGAGCCGTACCGTCACCCGGGGCATCACCCGCAGCCTGCGGTGCTCGGGTTGCGGAACCCGGTCGGGTGCGCCGTCGAACCAGTAGATCCGCAGCAGCGGCTGACCGGTCTCGCGTTCGGCCCTTTCCCGCAGGCCAGCCACGACGGCGGCATGATCGACGATGATCCGGGAACGAGACGGCTCACCGGCCAGAAGGCTTGCTGCTGCGCCCAGTAGATATCCAGCGTCCACCAGGACGACGCAGCGGTCCATCTCGCACCTCTTCCGGTCGCCCCCTCGGCCCTGAATGCCCCCAGGTTTCCCCGAGTCTGCCCGAATGCCGGGGCGTTATGAGCTCGAACACGATCTTCGGCGTGGCGGTCGGTCCATTTCTGCCACTCCTACCCCACCAACTGCCCGAAATGCGCGCTTCGTACTCCCGTGCAAATCTGATGGCGGCCGCTCGGCCACGAAGCCCCCGGGGCGCCAAGCCCGCAGGGTGGCAGGCCGTTCGGCCGACATCCCCTCATCAGGAAGGCACGACAGTGGCGAAGAACCGGAACCAGAACCAGAACCGCCGGTCCGAGCAGCACCAGGACCCGCAGCGCAACTCCGCCCCGGAGGGCCAGGAGCAGGACCGCGACCGCGGCCAGTCCGAGGAGCGCATGATGCCCGCGAGCACGCCGGTGTCGCACAAGCAGCAGAAGCGGTTCGGCCACAACTGAGCTGTGCCGCACCTGCGGTGCGGCACAGCTCAGAGCACGGCTTGAGCGGGGGTGCCCCTTCGGGGGCGCCCCCGCGCTTGTCGTACCGGCCGGTGGCCACCGGGGCCGGCCGGTCGGATTGTCCTGAAGTCAGCCCGCCTGCTGGCCCGCGCCCAGGCAGGCCGGGCCCAGCAGCGCCTTGAGGTCGCCGAACAGCGAGGGATCAGCGCTCACCCGGTGCCGGTCGAGGCGCAGCACCGTGGTGGACCTGGCGCCCTGCAGCCGCACCCTTACCTCGGTGTTGCCCTTGTGGCTGGCCAGCACCTCGCCGAGCCTGGCCACCAGCGGCGGGGTGACCTTGACGGTCGGGATGGAGATGCTCACCGGCGCGTTGGTGCCGACGTCGGTCAGGTCGGGGACCATCAACTCCATGGCGACCAGCCGCGGGATGTCCTCGCGCTTGTCCAGCCGTCCCTTGACGAAGACCACCGCGTCCTCCATCAGCTGGGTGGACACCAGCTGGTAGGTCGCGGGGAAGAACATGCAGTCGACCGAGCCGGCCAGATCCTCGACGGTGGCGATGGCCCAGGCGTTGCCCTGCTTGGTCATCTTGCGCTGCAGCCCGGAGATGATGCCGCCGATGGTGACGATCGCACCGTCCTGGTAGTCGCCGGCCAGGGCGGCGATGGCGGCGTCGGTCTTGTCGCCGAGGATGTGCTCGATGCCGAACAGCGGGTGGTCGGAGACGTACAGCCCGAGCATCTCGCGCTCCTGGGCGAGCAGATAGGTCTTGTCCCACTCGATGTCGGAGAAGACCACGTCCATGCCGAAGGCGGGCCCGTCGTCCGCGTCGGCCTCGCCCATGCCGCCGAAGAGGTCGAACTGCCCCTCGGCCTCCTTGCGCTTGACCTGCACCACGTTGTCGATCATCGTCTCGAAGTGCTCGGTCAGGCCGCGCCTGGTGTGCTGCATGGTGTCGAAGGCGCCCGCCTTGATCAGCGACTCGACGGTCCGCTTGTTGCAGACCACGACCTCGACCTTGTCCAGGAAGTCCGGGAAGTTCGCGTAACGGCCCTTGGACTTGCGGCACCTGACGACGGAGTCCACCACGTTCTGCCCGACGTTGCGGACCGCGGTGAGGCCGAAGACGATCGTGTCGTCGCCGCGCGGGGTGAAGTTGGCGTTGGACTCGTTCACGTCCGGGGGCAGCACCTTGATGCCCATCCGGCGGCACTCGTTGAGATAGAGCGCCATCTTGTCCTTGTCGTCCTTCACCGACGTCAGCAGACCCGCCATGTACTCGGCCGGGTAGTTCGCCTTGAGGTAGGCCGTCCAGTACGACACCAGGCCGTACGCGGCGGAGTGCGCCTTGTTGAAGGCGTATCCCGCGAAGGGCACCAGCACGTCCCAGACCGCCTGGATGGCCTGGTCGGAGTAGCCGCGCTCGCGCATGCCGGCCTGGAAGGGGATGAACTCCTTGTCCAGGACCTCTTTCTTCTTCTTGCCCATCGCCCGGCGCAGCAGGTCGGCCTGGCCCAGCGAGTACCCGGCCAGCACCTGGGCGGCCTTCTGCACCTGCTCCTGGTAGACGATCAGGCCGTAGGTGACTTCGAGCACCTCGCGGAGCGGCTCTTCCAGCTCCTTGTGGATCGGGGTGATCTCCTGCTGCTTGTTCTTGCGCAGGGCGTAGTTGATGTGCGAGTTCATGCCCATCGGGCCCGGCCGGTAGAGGGCCGAGACGGCGGAGATGTCCTCGAAGTTGTCGGGCTTCATCATCCGCAGCAGGGCGCGCATGGGCCCGCCGTCGAACTGGAAGACGCCCAGGGTGTCGCCGCGGCCCAGCAGGGCGTAGGTGTCGGGGTCGTCCAGCGGCAGCGCGAGCAGGTCGATGTCGATGCCCTTGTTGGCCTTGATCGACTTGACCGCGTCATCCATGATCGTCAGGTTGCGCAGGCCGAGGAAGTCCATCTTGAGCAGGCCGAGCGACTCGCAGCTCGGGTAGTCCCACTGCGTCACGACGGCGCCGTCGTTCTTCGGCGAGAAGATCGGCACGTGGTCGATCAGCGGCTCGGCGGACATGATCACACCGGCGGCGTGCACGCCCATCTGCCGGACCAGGCCCTCGATGCCCTTGGCCGAGTCGATCACCTTGGTGACGTCCGGCTCGTTCTCGTACATCGCCCGGACCTCGCCCGCCTCGCTGTAGCGGGGGTGGTCCTTGTCGGTGATCCCGGACAGCGGGATGCCCTTGCCCAGGACGTCGGCGGGCATCGCCTTGGTGATCCGGTCGCCCATCGAGAACGGATACCCCAGCACGCGGGCCGAGTCCTTGATCGCGGCCTTGGCCTTGATGGTGCCGTAGGTGGCGATCTGCGCGACCTTGTCCGAGCCGTACTTCTCGGTCACGTACCGGATGACCTCGCCGCGCCTGCGCTCGTCGAAGTCGATGTCGACATCGGGCATGGACACGCGCTCGGGGTTCAGGAACCGCTCGAAGATCAGCCCGTGCGGGACCGGGTCGAGGTCGGTGATGCCCATCGCGTAGGCGACGATCGAGCCGGCCGCGGAGCCGCGGCCAGGGCCGACCGCGATGCCGTTGTTCTTCGCCCACATGATGAAGTCGGCGACCACCAGGAAGTACCCGGGAAAGCCCATCTGGACGATGGTGTCCATCTCGTAGTCGGCGAGCTTCTGCCGGTCCTCGGGGATGCCGCCGGGGAAGCGGCGGCCCATGCCGCGGGCGACCTCCTCGCGGAACCAGGTGACCTCGGAGTAGCCGTCGGGCACGTCGAACTTCGGCATCAGGTTCCTGAACTGGAACATGCCCTTGGTGTCGACCCGGTCGGCGATCAGCAGCTGGCTGTTGCGGCAGCCCTCCTGCCAGGCGTCGGAGGAGTCGATCGCGTACATCTCGGCGGCGGACTTGAGGTAGTACCCGGAGCCGTCGAACTTGAAGCGGCCCGGGTCCGACATGTTGGAGCCGGTCTGGATGCACAGCAGGGTGTCGTGCGCGGACGACTCCCCCGCGTAGGTGTAGTGCGAGTCGTTGGTGACCACGAACGGCGCCTTGAGCTTCTTCGAGATCTCCATCAGGCCGTCCCTGGCCCTGCGGTCGATGTCGATGCCGTGGTCCATGATCTCGACGAAGAAGTTCTCCTTGCCGAAGATGTCCTGGTAGTCGGACGCGGCCTTGATCGCCTCGTCCATCTGTCCCAGCCTGATCCGGGTGGAGACCTCGCCCGAGGGGCAGCCGGTGGTGCCCATCAGGCCCTCGGCGTACTCGCTGAGCAGTTCGCGGTCCATCCGGGGCTTGCGGAAGTAGCCCTCGAAGGACGCGCGCGACTGGGCACGGAACAGGTTGTGCAGGCCGACCTGGTCACGGGCCCAGATGGTCATGTGCGTATACGCGCCCGCGCCGGACACGTCGTCGCCCTTCTGGTGCGGGGCGCCCCACTTGACCGGCTTGTTGTACCGCCGCGACTCGGGGGCCAGATACGCCTCGATGCCCATCACCGGGGTCACTCCGGCGGCCTCGGCCTGGTGGAAGAAGTCGTAGGCGCCGTGCAGATTGCCGTGATCGGTGATGGCCACATGGCTCATCCCCATCTCGTTGCACGCCTTGAACATGTCCTTCAGTCTCGCGGCTCCGTCCAGCAGCGAATACTGGGTGTGGACGTGCAGGTGAGTGAAGGGCTGATCGGTCAAGGCGGCGACACCTCCGGCGAGAACGGGCCATCGGAACGGGTTGTCTGGCGGCGTCGGGAAGTCTACGACCCGGGTACGACACCGCGGGTCGCAACCCGGCGGCGAGCGGGCGGCGAGCGGTTCGCCCACTCCTACGGCGACCGGGTCCGCTCCGACCACCGGATCTTCGTGGACCTGTTCCGCAACGGCCGGATTCCGGGCCTGTAAGCGGTCCCCGCCGCCTCGTGTACCACATCCGTTATCCACTCTTAGGTCACACATACAGGTACGCGTGGCACACTCTGTCGCCATGGAGGCGATACGACCGCGGCTGAGGGCACTGCGTGCCGCCCTCTTCGCCGCGTTGTGCGTCACGCTCTCCTCGACCTCGCACGTCCTGATGGCCAAGGCCCCGCTGCCGCTGCCCGCGGTGGCCGGGGCCTTCGCCGCGGTCTTCGCGCTGGTGTATCTGGCCACCGCCCGCCCGGAGGCCGGCTTCTGGACGCTGGCCGGCCTGATGGTGCCGCTTGAACTTGCCGTCGACACCCTCCTGACCACCGGCCAGCAGGCCTGTTACGGCGCTTTCGGCGGCCCGGTGACCGGTCCGTGGCGGTCGTTCAACGAGGCCTTCCTGTGCCACAACGGACACGTCGGCCCCGCTCCCGACACCCCGCTCGCCGCAGTGCCGGGAGGCGCCGACGCGGCCGCCCGGCTGCCGTCCAGCGCCCTGCCGTGGCTGCTGCTTGCCGTGCACGTGTCCGTGGGCCTGCTGGCCGCCTGGTGGCTGCGGCGCGGCGAGGCCGCCCTGCACCTGGCCGTACGGTCGGTGGCGCTGGCCGCCTTCCGCCCGCTGCTGTTCGCCGCTGCCGCCATCCGCAGCGTGCTCACCGCGGTGCCGCCCCGCACCCGCCCCGCCACCCGCGACCGGGTCTCGAGGCCGGGCGCCCACCGGCTGCACCATGCCGTCGTACGCCGTGGTCCGCCCGTCCAGGTCAGCGCCTGACCGCAGGACCGGCACACACCCCACACCCACCACGCGTATTCACGGAGATCCGTCATGAGCAACCGCAACAGCAAGGCCAGCAAGGAAGCCGCCCGCGAGCGGCTGCGCGCCCAGCGCGAGAAGGAGGCCAAGAAGGCCAAGGTCCGCCGGCAGCTGCTGGTCGGCGGCGGCGTCGTGGCCCTGCTGGCGATAGCGGGCGGCGTCGCCTTCGCCGTCAACGAGATGAACAAGCCCAGCTACTGGTCGGACGCCGCCAACAACACCCTGGTCAAGCCGGCCAACACCACGGGCACCGACGGCACCACGATCATCGTCGGCGACCCGAAGAACAAGAACATCGTCAAGGAGTACGAGGACCTGCGCTGCCCGATCTGCGCCAGCTACGAGCAGGCGGCGGGCGACGCGGTGCTCCAGGGTGCCAAGGACGGCAAATACCAGATCAACTACACCTTCGCCACCTTCCTGGACGACGTGCAGGGCGGCTCGGGCTCCAAGAAGGCGCTCAGCGCGGTCGGCGCGGCCCTGAACGTGTCCGTGGACGCCTTCGAGCAGTACCACAAGCTGCTGTACTCCAAGGACGTGCACCCGGACGAGAAGAAGGACGAGTTCAACAGCGCCGACAAGCTGATCTCGCTGGCGCAGAAGGTACCCGCCCTCAAGGGCAACGCCAAGTTCTCCGACGCGGTCAAGAAGGGCACCTTCGACCGGTGGGCGCTGGCCATGAGCCACACCTACGACACCGCGCCGCAGGACGTGGTGCATGGCGGCACTCCCTTCGTCCTGGTCAACGGCACCCAGGTGAAGGTCCCCGGGCTGACCGCCGACCAGGTGACGGCCGCCTTCGCGGCCCAGCTGAAGAAGTAGCCGGCGCGCGCGGCTTCCTCCGGCGGGCTACAGCTCCCGGAGGAAGTCCAGCGCGATCGCCCAGGTGCGCTCCGCGGCCTCGGCGTCGTAGTCGGGCAGGTCGGGGTCGGTGAACAGGTGGCCGGCGCCCCGGTAGCGGTGCACCTCCACCTCCGCGCCGGCCTTGCGCATCCCCAGATACCAGGCGTTCAGCCAGTCGTCCGGCTCGAACGGGTCGGGGTCGGCGACATGCAGCTGCACCGGGATGTCGGTCGCCGCGTCGTCGGCGATGTCAGACGTGCCGTGCAGGAGCAGCAGCCCGCGGGCGCGCTCGTCGCCTAGCGCCAGATTCTGCGCGACCGAGCCGCCGAGCGAGAACCCGGCGTAGACCAGGCCCTGGTCGGACAGCGGCGCCGCCGCGGCGACCGCGCGGCGCAGCAGCTCGTCCTTGCCGATCTCGTCCTTGACACGCATCCCCTCCTCCGCGTCGGCGGCGGTCCTGCCGTCGTAGAGGTCGGGCACGATCACCTCGTGCCCGGCGGCCCGCAGCCGGTCGGCGGCCGCGTGCACGGCCGGTCGCAGGCCGTACATGGAGTGGAACAGGACGATCGTCACAGGGTTTCCTCCGGCAGGTCGGGTACGCGTCCATGGTGCCATTGGGACGTCGGACCTGAGAGGTGACCATGGAAGGCGCGTTGCGGCCGCTACTGGTGGTGGGAGTGGCGCTCGCTCTCACCCTCGCCGTGGGCGTGGTCGTCGACAGAGCGTTGCGCGCGGCCGACGCGCGGCACCCGGAGACCCCGCTATGGCACCTGCTGCGCCGCTGCCGGCTGCCGTTGCAGGTGGGGATGTGCACCGCCGTGCTGCGCGGCGCCTACCGGGCCGCGCACGTCGGGACCGGGCACTCCGCGGCCGTCGGGCAGACCCTGACCCTGGTGCTGATCGGCGCCGCCGCCTGGCTGCTTGTCCGGGTCGCGACCGCCGTGACCGACTCCTCCTACGCGCGCTACGCCGCGGTCTCCCGGGACGTGGCGAAGATCCGCCGGCTGCGGACCCAGTCGACGCTGATCCAGCGGGTGTTCACCGCGATCGTCGGGGTGATCGCGGTCGCCTCGATGCTGTTCAGCTTCCCGGCGATGCGCACCGTCGGGGCGTCGATGCTCGCCTCGGCCGGCATCATCGGCATCGTCGCCGGTGTGGCCGCGCAGGCCACCTTGGGCAACCTCTTCGCCGGGCTGCAGATCGCCTTCGGCGACATGGTGCGGATCGGCGACACCGTGGTGGTGGACGGCGAGTGGGGGACGGTCGAGGAGATCACCCTGACGTATCTGAGCGTGCGCACCTGGGACGAGCGGCGGATCACCATGCCGGTGTCGTACTTCACCAGCAGGCCGTTCGAGAACTGGTCGCGGGGCGACGCGCGGATGACCGGCACGGTCTTCTTCCACCTGGACCACGCGGTGCCGGTCGACGCGATGCGCAAGCAGCTGTACGAGGTGCTCGAACAGACGCAGGAGTGGGACCGCCGGGCGTGGGGCCTGGTGGTGATCGACACCACTCCCACCACCGTCCAGTTGCGGGCCCTGCTCACCGCCAAGGACGCCGACGACGTCTTCAACCTGCGCTGCCTGGTGCGCGAGCAGCTGATCGAATGGCTGCGCCGCGAGCACCCCTACGCGCTGCCGCGGGTGAGCACCACCCCTGCGCCGGGCGCCGCCTGACCGTACCGCCGGGGCCGGTCAGCCCCGTATCGAGCGCAGGTCGAGATGCCGCAGCACGCGGTCGACCACCTCCGGGTCGTTGCCCGGTTCGCTGCGGGCCGCAAGCACCTCGTGGCGGGCGGCGGACATCATGTCGTCCTGGATGCGGCGCAGCGCCCTGACCCGCTTGACCCGGCGGGCATGCGACTCGCGGCGCTCCTCGTCCACGATGTCGGGCGAGATCCGGGCGCCCAGGTCGAAGGCCCTGCGGTGCAGCATCTCCGAGAGGTCCTCGTCGATGGGCTCGCTCTGCTCGATCTCCTTGAGCCTGCTGCGGGCCGCGGCCATCGCCCGCACCGCGAGCGCGTGTTCCAGGGCGTGCTCGGCGTCGATGTCGCTGCTCACCCCCAGCCGTCCGACCAGCCAGGGCAGGGTCAGGCCCTGCACGACCAGGGTGGCGAGCACCACCGCGAAGGCGATGAAAAGCAGTTCGGCGCGGGCCGGGAAGGGCCCGTCGTGGTGGGTGCTGAGCGGGATGGCCAGCGCCAGCGCGACCGACGCCACCCCGCGCATCCCCGACCACCACATGATGACGGTCTCCCGCCAGGTCATCGGGATGTCCTCGTCCATGTCCCGCAGCTTGTGCAGCTTCCGCGCGATCCAGGCGGCCGGCAGCAGGTAGAGCAGCCGTACGCCGACCACCACGACCACCACCAGCGCCGCGTGCCGGGTCATCGGCCCCCAGTTGCCCGCGCCGACGCTGAACACGTGGTGCAGTTCGAGGCCGATCAGCCCGAACGCGATCCCCGTCACCAGGGTGTCGACGATCTCCCAGAAGGTGGTGCCGGCCAGCCGCGCGGTCACGTCGTCGGCGGACAGCGCGTGTTCCGCCAGGAAGAGCGCGCTGGTGAGGACCGCGAGGACGCCGGAGCCTGCGAACTCCTCGGCGAGGGCGTAGGACACGAAGGGCACCAGCAGGGACAGGCCGATCTGCAGCGTCGGGTCGCCGACGATTCCCATCAGCTTGTTGGCGCCCCAGCCGAGAACCAGGCCGACGGCGACCGCGACCACCGCGGACAGCAC
Organism: Streptomyces sp. NBC_01198; assembly: GCF_036010485.1. Lineage (NCBI taxonomy): Bacteria > Bacillati > Actinomycetota > Actinomycetes > Kitasatosporales > Streptomycetaceae > Streptomyces > Streptomyces sp. NBC_01198. The sequence continues at coordinate 6,135,327 of NZ_CP108568.1, read as the reverse complement.
CAGTTCCAGCACGGCGTGCGGCAGCGAGAAGTGCCCGGACACCGCCGCGGCGACCGCCACGTGGTAGATCACGATCGCGGTGACGTCGTTGAACAGCCCCTCGCCCTCCAGGATGGAGATCATCCGGCGCGGCAGGCCCAGCGCCCCGGCCACCGCGGTCGCCGCCACCGGGTCCGGCGGCGCCACCAGCGCGCCCAGCGTGAAGGCGGCGGCCAGGGTGATGCCGGGCACCACCGCGTCCACGACCGCGGCGACGGCCGCGGTGGTGACGAAGACCAGCGCCACCGCGAGCAGGAAGATCGCCCGCCGGTTCACCGCGAACTGCCGCCAGGAGGTGCGCTGCACGGCGGCGTACAGCAGCGGCGGCAGCACCAGCGGGAGGATCAGATCCGGGTCGATCCGCACGTTCGGGACCTGCGGGATCAGCGCGAGCACCCCGCCGAGCAGCGTCATCAGGACCGGCGACGGAAGGCCAGTACGGTCCCCGAGCGGCACCGTCACGACGGCCGCGAGCATGAGCGAGAAGAACAGGGCGAGCTGATCCACGCCCGTCAGCGTGCCACGCGGTGGCGGCACGGAGGTGGGGCGCGCCGCACCGGGCGGCGCGCGGCGCCCGCGCCCTACTGCCGCCAGGTGCGGCGCATGGCGCGATGGGCGATGCCGGCGTCCTGGAACTCCGGCCCGAAGGGGGTGTAGCCGAGCTTGCGGTAGAAGCCGAGGGCGTGGACCTGGGCCTCCAGGTAGACGCCGGCCAGCCCGAGCCGGGCGGCCTCGTCCTCCAGCGCCCGCACCAGCCGGGCGCCCACGCCCCTCCCCCGGGCGGGCGTGACCACCGCGAGCCTGCCGAGCACCGCGAGCTCCGGGTCGCCGCCGTTCTTGGCGGCCGCGTCCGCGCCCAGCAGCAGCCGCCCGGTGCCGGCCCCCGGCGCCAGCAGGTGCACGGCCCTGCCGTCCTTGCCGTCCCATTCCAGCTCGGGCGGTACGTTCTGCTCCACCACGAAGACCTCGTGCCGGATCGCGCGCACCGCGACCATCGCCTCGGCGTCGTCCGCCGCGACCACCAGGACGCCGTGGTCGGTGATCACCGGCTGTCCGCCCGTACGACCTCGAGCGCGCGCTGGAGGTCGTCGGGGTAGCCGCTCTCGAACTCCACCCACTCGCCGTCCGCCGGGTGCTCGAAGCCCAGCCGCTTGGCGTGCAGCCACTGGCGGGTCAGGCCGAGCCGCTTGGCCATCGTCGGGTCGGCGCCGTAGGTGAGGTCGCCGACGCACGGGTGGCGGTGGGCGGACATGTGCACCCGGATCTGGTGCGTACGGCCGGTCTCCAGCTTGATGTCCAGCAGGCTCGCGGAGCGGAACGCCTCGATGAGGTCGTAGTGCGTCACCGACGGCTTGCCCTCGGCGGTGACCGCCCACTTGTAGTCGTGGGTGGGGTGCCGGCCGATCGGGGCGTCGATGGTCCCGCTCATCGGGTCCGGGTGGCCCTGGACCAGGGCGTGGTAGCGCTTGTCCACCACCCGGTCACGGAACTGCTGCTTGAGCCGGGTGTAGGCGCGCTCCGACTTGGCCACCACCATCAGGCCCGACGTGCCCACGTCGAGCCGGTGCACGATGCCCTGGCGCTCCGCGGCGCCCGAGGTGGAGATGCGGTAGCCCGCCGCGGCCAGGCCGCCGATCACGGTGGTCCCGGTCCAGCCGGGGCTGGGGTGGGCGGCGACACCGACCGGCTTGACGATGACCACGATGTCGTCGTCGTCGTGGACGATCTCCATGCCCTCGACGGGCTCGGCGACGATACGCACCGGGGTCGCGGCCGCGGGCATCTCGACCTCCAGCCACGCACCGCCGCGGACCCGCTCCGACTTGCCCGCGACCGACCCGTCCAGCGACACCTTCCCGCCGGCGGCCAGCTCCGCGGCCTTGGTGCGGGAGAAGCCGAACATACGGGCCAGGGCGGCGTCGACCCGCTCGCCTTCGAGGCCGTCGGGCACGGGCAGAGAGCGGACTTCCGGAACGGTACTCACCCGACGAGTATGCCGGACCCTCCGGGGGTCCCTTCTCCACCCGGCTCCCGTCAGTCGCGGTGGTGGGTGCCGTCGGGTTCGATGCCGCGGAAGGAGAGCAGGACGATCAGCACGCCGCCGCAGGTGATCGCCGAGTCGGCGAGGTTGAAGACGGCGAAGTGGGCCGGGGCGACGAAGTCGACCACGCGGCCCTGGAAGCCGCCGGGGGCGCGGAAGACCCTGTCCGTGAGGTTCCCGAAGGCGCCGCCCAGCAGCAGGCCCAGGGCGATCGCCCACGGCACGCTGTAGAGGCGGCGGGACAGCCGGGCGATCATCACGATCACGCCGACCGCGATCACCGTGAAGATGATCGTCATGCCCTGCCCGAGCCCGAAGGCCGCCCCCGCGTTCCTGATCGCGTCCAGCCGCAGGTAGTGGCCGAAGACGGTGATGGGCGCGTGGTTCTCCAGGCTGGTGACCACCCAGATCTTCGACAGCAGGTCGAGCAGGTACGCGAAGGCCGCGACACCGATCAGCACGGTGACGCGGCGCCTGCGCCGGGACGCGGCCTCGTCGGCCCCGGACGCCTCGGGTTCAGCGGACGCAGCGGACCGCACCGACTCCCCGGCCCCGCCCGCGGCGTCGTCGTCCGGCGTGATGATGATGCGCTCCGCTTCCGTCACGTGGTCCTCAGCCCTCAGCCCGTGTGTGCTCCGTCGCCCGCCTGGTGACGAGGGTACGGCACACCCCGGGAAGGGGTCATCGGCGCTCCTGGCGCTGCTTGTCGTCCAGGCACAGCGTCGCCCGCGGGAAGGCCTGCATCCT